>NZ_JBFUKK010000023.1:0-72748 GCF_056400885.1 Arthrobacter sp. P4_H3 | reverse complement strand
GCCTGCCGGCTGCGGTCCACGGCCCCGGCCGACACGATCTGCAGGTACTCGACGGCCCGGGAGATCTCCTCGACCGTGTCGGCGAAGTCCGCGGCCTCGCGGAAGCCGAGCAGCGCGGCGTCGTCGACCGCCGTCGAACTCAAGGTCCTGAGCAGCTCAAGGCACCGCGCCAGCTCACCGGACCCGCCGTCGGACGCTGCTTCAAGAGGATGCTGGGGTGCCGCGGGGACACTGCGCAGGCCCCGGCCGTGCACAGCCGGAGGCGGCTGATCAACAGGATGCCGAACAGCAGCAGCATCAGTGGGCAGCTCGGCCCACCGCAACGCCCCTCCTGATGCAGAATCCCCCATGGCTTCCATGAACTAAGTCTGCCGCGGGGGTCAGACATTTTAGGGCCGGCCGCTAGGGCAGCGGAAAGCCAAGTCAAGCTAAACAGCGAACCCTTACTCCGCGCGCTCCACGTGCTCGGCCCAGGCGGTTTCGGGTCCCTCCTGGCCTTCGCCCAAGGCTTCCCACATGGCAAGGTGGCACATGAAGTGGCCCGGGGCAGCGCCGTGCCAGTGCTCTTCGCCCGGCGGTGTGTAGATGGTGTCGCCGGGGCGGATTTCGATGACCTCGCCGCCGCGGGACTGGACCAGGCCGCGGCCTTCGGTCACATGCAGGGTCTGGCCGTTCGCGTGCGAGTGCCACGCGGTGTGGGCGCCCGGTGAGAATCGGACCATGTTCACGCGCAGCTGCGAGGGGTCCTCGCCCTTGGCGATCACGTCGAACCAGACGTCGCCGGTGAACATCTCCGCCGGTCCCTTGTTGCTTGGCGTCTTCGGTTGGATTTCCAACTGGTCTCCTCTGTGGCTGGATTGCGCATTGCAGTATCGCGTTTGGTTGGTTTGCGCGCTGTAGGCGTCGCGGCGTCGCCCCATGGGCGGCGCATTCCACCCGTTCAACACTAGGAGCCTTCCGTGGCCCGAGGGAGGCCCTGTCAGTACCTGTACCAACAGACCCTTCCCCGCGCGGAGAGGACGCGGTTTTCTGGATAAGCACCGAAAACGCCCTAAGGAGCACCACCATGGCAACAGAGACCCCTTCGCCGGCCCAGCAGCTCATCGGCGACGTCGCCCCCAAACTCGTCCAGCTCACCGACGATGTGCTCTTCGGCGACGTCTGGGAACGGCCCGGTCTCTCGCCCCGCGACCGCAGCCTCGTCACCGTATCGGCACTGACCGCGCTGTACCGGACCGGCCAGCTGCCCTCCCACCTGCGCCTGGCACTCGCCAATGGCGTCACCCGGGACGAACTGGTCGAAGCGATCACCCACCTGGCGTTCTACTCCGGCTGGCCGAACGCCATGAGCGCGATAACGGCGCTCAAGGAAGTCCTTGCAGAGCAAACGACGACTGAAGAACCGACGACGACGGCGCACGCCGGCTGACGGGTCCCGGCCCACCACCGCATCGGTCCACCACTGCATCAACCCCGTTACATCCACACATCCACCGCTAAAAGGATTCTCATGCGAGCAACACTCATGTACGGCGCCGGCGACGTGCGCGTGGAAAACGTGCCCGACGCGGCCATCAAGGAACCGACAGATGCCGTGGTGCGGGTTGTCCTGTCCTGCGTGTGCGGCAGCGACCTCTGGCCCTATGACTCCCTCCCGGCATCGGACCACGGCGTTGCCCCGGCTCGGGCCTACATCGAAGAACTTATGCCGGACATCCTCACGGGAACAATCCAGCCCGGCAAGGTGTTTGACCATACTGTTGTCCTCGATGAGGTCCCTGCAGGCTACCGGGCAATGGCGGACCGCACCGCGCTCAAAGTGCTCATCCGTACTTAAGACTTTCCACCCAACTGAACGAATACCCCACCCAACATTGGAGAAAAATTTGTTTACCGCTAACGCTTACGCTGCCCCGTCCGCTGACGGAGCCCTCGTTCCCACCACCATCGAACGCCGCGACGTCGGCCCGCACGACGTGCTGATCGAGATCAAGTACGCCGGCATCTGCCACTCCGACATCCACACCGTCCGCGGAGACTGGGGACCCCAGCAGTACCCGCTGGCACCCGGCCACGAAATCGCCGGAATCGTCACCGAGGTCGGCGCCGAAGTCACCAAGCACACCGTCGGCGACCGCGTCGGCGTCGGCTGCATGGTCAACTCCTGCCGCGAGTGCGTCAACTGCAAGAAGGGCGAGGAACAGTATTGCCTCGCCGGGAACACCGGCACCTATGGCGCCGTGGACCGCGACGGCACCATCACCCAGGGCGGTTACTCCACCCACGTCGTGGTGACCGAGGACTTCGTCGTGCGGATCCCGGAGGGCATCGAGCTCGACGTCGCCGCGCCGCTGCTCTGCGCCGGCATCACCACGTACTCGCCGCTGCGCCACTGGGGCGCGGGCCCCGGCAAGAAGGTGGCCATCGTCGGACTCGGCGGGCTCGGACACATGGCCGTCAAGATCGCCCACGCCATGGGCGCCGAGGTCACCGTGCTGTCGCAGTCGCTGAAGAAGCAGGAGGACGGCCTGAAACTGGGCGCGGACCACTACTACGCCACTAGCGACGAGAACACCTTCTCGGACCTGGCCGGCAGCTTCGACCTGATCATCAACACCGTCAGCGCCAAGATCGACATCAGCTCCTACCTGCAGCTGCTGACCCTCGACGGCGCCCTGGTGAACGTCGGCGCCCCGGCGGAACCGCTGCCCGTGAATGCATTTGCCCTTATCACGGGACGCCGTTCTTTCGCCGGCTCCATGATCGGCGGCATCCGTGAAACCCAGGAAATGCTCGACTTCTGCGCCGAGCACAACCTCGGTGCCGAGATCGAAGTCATCCCGGCTGGGAAGATCAACGACGCCTACGAACGCGTCCTGGCGTCCGACGTCCGCTACCGCTTCGTCATCGACACGTCCACCCTGGTCTAAGAAGGCAACAAAAAGCAGCGCCGCCCGGGGGCGGCGCCACGCAAGGTCGTGACCCGAAGCAGTGCCGTCCTCAGGAGAGGGCGGCGCTGCTTTCGCGGTTAACGTCCACCAGCTGGACCGCCACGCCCGTGCTCCGGAAGAGTTCCACCTGCCCCGGGTCCGCACCGGAATCTGTCACGAGCGTCCAGGGGAGCGGGATCCGCGCCCAGGCATGGAACGGGCGCTTGCCGAGCTTGGTGGAGTCCGCCAGGACGTACACATTGTCGCCGCGGCGGGCCATCAGCTCTTTGAGCCTGGTCTGGGCATGGTCTGCCTCGCACAGCCCGTCGTCCGCCGTGACTGCGTCCGCCCCGAGGAAGACGCGGTCGAAACTCATCCGCTCCAGGGTCGCTTCGGCGAGCGGGCCGACAAAAGTCTGGCTGACGCCCCGAAGCCGGCCGCCCAGGCAGTCCACCTGGATGCCGGGGGAGTCGGCCAGTTCCTGGAGCGTGTTGATTCCGGGGGTGGTGACTGACAGGTTTTCCCGGCCGCGCAGGGCGTGGGCCAGGGCGCCCACGGTCGAGCCGCCGTCGAGCAGGATGATTTCGCCGTCGTGCACCTGGCCGGCCGCCCAGGCCGCAATGGCCTGTTTCTGTTCAAAGGCCTCGCCCGTGCGCTGCCGCAGGGACGGCTCCGGGTGCGCCCCGAGGGCCACGGCGCCGCCATAGGTGCGCGCCAGTTTCCCCTGCTCGTTGAGCTGGGCCAGGTCCCGCCGGATGGTGGAGGCCGTCACGGCGAAATGGCGTGAGAGCTCCTCCACGGAGGCGAGGCCGGTGGTCACGGCGAGGTGGTAGATCTCTTCGCGCCTGGCTTTGGCGGTGGTCATCTCTGGCTCTCCTTCGGCGGCGGCTGATGCCTCCGCAGCTGTGCCCGGCGGTCGGTCAGGCTGTCCCCATGCTATTCGGCCCGGCGCTGGTCCGTGCGGTGTAGGGCGCTCACAGGGACGCGCCGCCGCAGATCACGTAGTTCTGTCCGGTGATGGATTTCCCGTGGTCGCCCAGGAGGAAACCCGCCAGGGCCGCCACGTCAACGGGGTCCACCAGCTTCCCCAGTGCCGGCACCTTGGGCGGCGTGGCAGCCCGGCCCGGATCGGCCAGCATGGGAGTGTCCGTGGGCCCGGGTGAGAGGACGTTGACCGTGATGCCGCGTGGAGCCAGCTCCTGCGCCCAGGTGCGGCCCATTCCCAGCAGGGCTGCCTTCGTCGCTGCGTACTGGCTCTTGCCGGGGGATCCTGTGGACGTCCGGCTGCCGATCAGCAGGACGCGGCCGCCGTCGGGCATGTGCGGCACCAGGGCGTTCGCCAGTGCGCTGGCGGCGGCCACGTGCACCGTGAACATCCCGGCCAGCGCCTCCGGATCCAATTCGCCCAGGACGGCGGTTCGCTGGTATCCGGCGGCGTGCACCAGGGCGTCGGCAGGGCCAACGCCGGCCACGCACTCGGCCAGCGACGCCGGATCGGAGAGGTCCGCGTGCAGCCACCGGAAGCCGGGTCCCAGAACGGGCTCGCTGCGGCTCAGCCCGGTGACGTTCCAGCCATCAGCCAGCAGCCGCTCCGCGATGGCCTTGCCGATGCCCGAGCTGCAGCCGGTGACCACCGCGTGCCGGCGGTCCCTGCCTGCGGTGTCCGCAACCGCGTCCGCAAACGCGTTGCTCACGAGTCGCCGCCGGGCGTGGTGCTTCCCCTGTAGGCCCACTGCGGATCCACGCGCACGAACTTGATGGCCTGGCGGAAGTACGTGTAGGCGATGTTCAGTGCCCCGTCCGGGCCCTGGTGGATGGACGGATAGGAGTATTCGCGGTTCAGGCCGTCCCGGGAGTTGTTGGACAGGCAGTAGCCGTCGCCCACGTCCAGGTTGCGCCGGATGGGCCAGCTGCGTCCGGAGTCCTCCGAGATGGCCAATGTCATGGGGGAGCGCGGGGTGCCCCAGAAGGCCTTCCGCTCGCCGCCAGCCCCCTCGCCGCCAGGCTCGCCGCCAGCCCCGCCGTCGGCGGTAGCCGAACCGGAAAGCCCGCCGCCGGCCGGCACAGCCGGTTCGGTAATCTGCCCCTGTTCCTCAGCCAGCCCGTCGTCGTCGATCTCGTCGTAGAGGGAGAGCCGCCGTTCGGTGTTCTCTTCCGCCCTGGCGTGGTTGTAGACCAGCGCCAGGCGCCCGTCGGCCAGTGCCGTGAACTGGATGGAGGAGTTGTTGTTGGGCAGCTCGGTGGGGACCGGTTCGCTCCAGGTGGTGCCGTCGTCGGTGGAACGCGACTCGTAGATCGAGTCTGCCCAGCGGCTCCGGAACAGGGCCAGCAGCGAGCCGTCGGCCACCGGCTGGATGTTCATGTGGACACAGCCCAGGCTGCCCGGCAGGACGTGCTCGCTCCAGCTGGCGCCGCCGTCGTCGGAAATCATCACGGCGCTGTCGTCGCTGTTGCCCACCCACTTTTCCCCGGGCGTGGTGATGCAGCGGAAGATCGGGATGATCAGGCGGCCGGACGGCAGTACCACCGGCAGTTGGCGGACGAACACGCCGCCGGTTTGGTTCGCGGGGAACAGCGTTTCCACCGGACCCCAGGTCCGTCCGCTGTCGGTGGACGTCCGACGGCGGACCTCGGCGGTGTCCTGGTTGCCCGCCTTCTGTGCGGTGTACAGCAGCCACAGTGAGGTGTCGGGTGCGGTGAACAGGATGGGGTTCTGTTCGGAGCGGGCGCCGTCATTGGAGAGCTGCTGCGCGGGGGACCACTGCGTGCTCCCGGGTTCGAGCGTGGAGAACCAGATGGAGATGTCCGGCACGCCTTCCTGGGTTCCGCCGAACCAGACACATCCCAGGCGTCCGTCCGGGAGCGTCAGCAGGTTCGCGGCGTGGCTCTGCACGGTGGGCGCGGGCAGGTACGCGAAGTCCGCGCCGTCGGCGTGCTTGACGGTGCCGTCCGGGGTGATGGTGCTGTACTCAGTGCCGTTGGTTGTCTGCATGGCTTCAGCCCTCCTTGGTTCCGGCATCGGAGCGGGCGGCGGCGAGGTGGGCCTTGGCGGCCAGCTCCAGGTGCGTCAGGTCGGAGGCCACCGTGGTGAAGGTGTAGCCCTGGCGCAGCCGCTGGGCGGCGATGTCGCCCGAAGCGGTGTGGATGCCGGCGGCGACTCCTGCGGAGGCCGCGGCTTCGGCGATGGTCTCCAGGGCGGTGTTGAATTCGGCTTCGATGGCGGGGTCACCGGGGAAGGCGCCGCCGACGGCGATGGCCAGGTCCGAGGGGCCCACGTAGATGCCGTCGAGCCCCGGCGTCGCGCAGATCTCCTTGACGTTCGCCAGGCCGTCCGGTGTCTCGATCATGGCGAACACCAGCGTGGCGGCGTTCGCCTCGGCCGGAACCGGGCCGATCCGCAGTGCGGAACGCATGGGCCCGTACGAGCGGCCGCCCATCGGCGGGTACTTGGCGGCGGCAACGGCCGCGGCGGCGTCGGCCGCTGTGTTGACCAGCGGGACGATCACGCCGACGGCGCCGGCGTCCAGCGCCTTGCCGATGGCGGTCAGGTTGTTGTCCTCCACCCGCACCATGCCGACGGCGGTGTGCCCGGCGTCGATGGCCATGAGTCCGTTGAGCACGCCTGAGTAGCCGAGCAGGCCATGCTGCGCGTCGAGTGCCACGTAGTCGTAGCCCAGCCGGCCGATGCGTTCCGTGGCCACGGGCGCGTCCAGTACGGCCCAGTAGCCGACCGCCTGCTCGCGGGCGCGGATCTTGCGGGCGAATTCGAGGGCGAGTTCCGATGTCATCTGTGTCTTCTACCTTCAGTCAGTGTGTGCGTGCTTGCGGGGAGGGTCAGCGGTTGTAGGCGGGCATGGGGCCGCGGAGTCCGGCGCCCACGGCGTCGCAGGCTTCGGACACCTCTGCCGGCAGCGGCCCCTTGGCCACGGCCGCGATGTTGGCGCGGAGCTGCTCCACCTTGGAGCCGCCAAGCAGCATGGAGCCCACGCCGTCCCGGTACGCCAGCCAGCGCAGCGATAGTTCCGCCAGGGTGATGCCGGCGTTCTCCGCGATGCCGGCCAGCGCGTTGACGGCCTCGAACAACTGCTTGTCCCAGTAGCGCTGCGTGTACATGGCAGCAAGCTTGGAGTCGCCGAAGCGGCCCTCGGACGGCTTGGATTCGAAGCTGTGCCTGCCGGTGAGCAGCCCGCCCCCCAGGGGGTTGTAAACCATGGTGTGGACGTTGTGCGTGGCGGCGAATTCGAGGTATTCCTCCTCCACCCGCCGGGCCACCAGGTTGTACAGCTGCTGCGCCACGACCGGCCGCGGTGCGCCGACCTCGCGGGCCACGTGAATGACGTCCGCGATCTGCCACGCCGCGAAGTTGGACACGCCCAGGGCGCCGATCTTGCCCTCGGCGGCGAGCTCCGCCACGGTGCGCAGCGTGTCGTGCAAGGGCGTGGCCCGGTCCGGCTGGTGCAGGTAGAACAGGTCGATGCTGTCCACACCCAGCCGGCGGAGGCTGCCCTCGACGCTGTTGCGCAGCCCTTCGGGGGACAGCGGCGAGTGCTGGCCGTGGTCCGGGTGCGGCATGCCGGCCTTGGAGGCGAGGATGACGTCGTCCCGCCGCTCCTTCAGGAGACGGGAGAGCATGTCCTCGGTGGCACCGCCGACGTAGGCATTGGCGGTGTCAATGGTGGTGATGCCGGCGTCGAGCGCCTCGTCCACCATCCGCCCGGCGGTGGCCTCGTCGGCGGTGTCGCCGAACGTCATGGTGCCCAGGACGAGCCGGGAGATGGGTAGCTTCAAGCCGTCCACCGGGGTGCCTTCTGGCTGCTTGCTCATGCGTTGATTCCTCGTGGTTGCAGTGGGATTCGGGATCGGATTGGGTTTGGGCGCTTCAGGCTGTGACCGTTCAGCTGCGCTGTGTGGCCAGCGCCAGCGACCGGACCAGGTGCCGGGGTTTGAGGCCGCGCATGGTGGACGGGTCGAGGGCCGCGCGGCGGAGCTTGCGGGTGTAGTCCTCCTTGGGAGCCGTCAGGACGGACGCGGTGGGGCCGGATTCCACCAGCTTGCCGCGCTGCATCACCATGACGCTATCGCTGATCTCCTGCACCACGCCAAGGTTGTGCGAGATGAACACGTAGGTGATGCCGGTTTCGTCCTGGATGGACTTCAGCAGGCGCAGCACCTGGGCCTGGACTGAAACGTCCAGGGCGCTGGTGGCCTCGTCGCAGACCAGCAGCTCCGGCTTCGAGGCCAGGGCGCGGGCGATGCCGATGCGCTGGCGCTGGCCGCCGGAGAATTCCGCGGGGTGCTTGTCCAGGGACTGTGCCGGCAGGCCCACCTGGTCGATCAGCTTGGCCGCTTCCTTGTTCCGCTCGGCCCGGGACCGGACGCCCTGCAGCTTCAGCGGCTCGGCCACGATCTCCTGGGCGGTGAGGTGCGGATCCAGGGAACCGTACGGGTCCTGGAACACCATCTGGAACTTGGAACGCAGCGGCCGCAGTTTGGCCTCGCTCATGGCGGCGATGTCCGTTCCGTCCAGTTCGATCCGCCCGCTGGCCGGTGTCACCAGCCGCATCAGCGCCTTGGCGATGGTGGACTTGCCGCAGCCGGATTCACCGACGATGGCGATCGTTTTGCCTTTGTCCACCGAGAAGGAGACGTCGTCCACCGCCCGGAAGGTCCCGCCGGGCACGTGGTAGTCCACCACGAGGTTTTCGACGGAGAGGAACGGCTTACTCATGGCTTGCTCCAGTTGTGGTGAGGGTGGGGGCAGTAGGTGTTTCGTCCCAGGGGCCCAGGACCGGCACAGCGGCCAGCAGGCTGCGGGTGTATTCCGTGGCGGGGTGGTCCACGATCTGCTGGACCTCGCCGGACTCCACGAACGCGCCGTCCTTCATCACGTGGATGCGGTCCGAGATCAGCCGGGCGACGCCGAGGTCGTGGGTGATCATCAGGATGCCGATGCCGCGCTGCTCCTGGAGCTCCAGAAGCAGGTCCAGGATGCCGCCCTGCACGGTGACGTCCAGGGCGGACGTGGGTTCGTCCGCCACGAGGAGCTGGGGTTCGCTGGCCAGGGCGATGGCGATCAGCACGCGCTGCAGCATGCCGCCGGAGAGCTGGTGCGGGTACTTCTTCAGCTGCTTGTCCGGGGTGGGGATGTGGACCTGCTCCAGCAAGCGGATGGCGCGTGCCTTGACGGCGTCCTTGTCCTTGGAGGAGGCGGCGCCGGCAATCCGGATGGCCTCGGACAGCTGGCTGCCGATCGAGTGCACCGGGCTCAGCGCCGTCATGGGGTCCTGCGGGACCAGGGCCAGTGTCTTGCCGCGGACCTTGCCGATTGCCTTGGGATCAGCCGTGATGTCCACGCCGTCGATCAGCACGGTGCCGGAGAGCACCGCGAGGTCCTCGGGCAGGAGCCGGAGGATGCCCATCGCCGTCGTCGATTTGCCGGAACCGGACTCACCGATGATGGTGACGGTCTCGCCCCGGTGGATGCTGAAGCTGACGGAGTCCACCGCGCGGATGATGCCGGCGTCGGTGATCAGTTCAACCTGGAAATCGCGGACCTCCAGGAGCGGCTGCTCCTTGTGGCCGGAGTCGCCGTTACCGGAGCCAGCAGGTGCTGTGGTATCGGTGTGTGCGTTCATGTCAGGCACCCTTCTTCTTGCGGCGGGGACGGTCGCGGAGGCCGTCGCCCAGCAGGTTCACGCCGACCACCATGAGCACGATCACCAGGCCGGGCAGGCTGACCATCCACCATGAGGTGGTGATGTAGTCCTGGCCGTCGGAGATGATGCGGCCCCAGGTGGCGAACGGACGCTGCGGGCCGGCGCCGAGGAAGCTGAGGGCGCTTTCCAGGAGGACGGCCTGGGCCAGGAGGAGCAGGACAACCAGCGTGGCCTGCTTGATGACGTTCGGGATGATGTGCTGGATGAGGATCTGTACCCGGTGGAGGCCCAGGATCCGGGCGGCCGAGACGTAGGGCTTCTCACGTTCCACCAGCACCATGGACCGCGTCAGCCGGGCCACTTCTGGCCATTGGGCGATGGCGATCACGAAGGTGATGACCGGGATCGAAGGGCCGAACAATGCCACCACCAGGAGCAGCATCATGAGCAGCGGCAGGGACATCTGGGCCTCGAGGAGCCGGGAGACGATGGTGTCCACCCAGCCGCCAAAGTAGCCGGCGGCTGCGCCGAGGATGATGCCGATGGCGCCGGAGACCAGTACTGCCAGCACACCGATGGTGAGCGAGACCTGGCCGCCGTGCAGGACCCGGGAGAGCAGGTCGCGCCCCAGCTGGTCGGTTCCGAACAGGTGGCCGTCCGTGAACGGCGGCAGGCGCCGCGCGGCGAGGTCCTGGAAGTTGGCGTCCGGCAGCGGCAGCACCTGGGCCAGCAGGATGGGGATGATGACCAGCAGTGTGCAGACGGTGCCCACAACGAGCTTCCACTTGGCGGCATTCCGGCGCCGGGTGGCGCCGGCATTGGCAATGTCCGCCTTGGTGACGGCGCTGGGGCTCGGCTGCCGGGCCGGCAGGCCGGCAGAACCGGCTGTGGGCGTTGCGGTGTCGCTGAGGCTCATGCTGTTGCCGCCTTTCCAAGACGAACGCGGGGATCAAGAAGCGGATAGGCGAGGTCTATGACCAGCTGGACACCCACTGCGAGGAGGGCCGTGAGGAGGACCGTTGCCTGGATGAGGGGGTAGTCGCGTGTTTCCAGTGCCCGCACAATGAGGGAGCCGACGCCGGGCCAGGCGAACACCACTTCCACCACCACCACGCCGTTGAGCATGGCGGCGAAGCGGGTGCCGAGGGCCGTGAACACCGGGATGGCTGAGTTGCCCATGGCGTAGCGCCAGGTCAGCACCGAGTTCCGGACGCCCCGGGACCGGGCCACTGTCAGGTAGGGGGCTGCGAAGTTGGTGGTCATTTCCCGCCGGACCATCCGGGAGATCAGGGCGATCTGCAGGATGGCGATGGTGATGGTGGGCAGAACCAGCCCGCCCCAGGTGGCGAATCCGGAGGCCGGGAAGATGGGGATGAGGACGGCGAACCCGGTGAGGAGCATGATGCCGGTCCAGAAGTCGGGCATGGACTGGCCGGCTATGGTCAGCACATTGACGCCGAGTTCGCGGCCGGTGTCCGGCCGGCGTGACATCCAGACGCCCAGTGGAATGGCCACCACCGCGGTGAGCAGGATGGACGCGGTGGCCAGCGTCAGCGTGTACGGCATCCGTTCAGCCACCACCTGGATGGCGGGGGCCTGGAACGAGTAGGACGTTCCGAGGTTGCCGGTGAAGAGCTGCTGCAGGAAGATCCAGTACTGCTCCAGGACCGGGCGGTCCAGGCCGAACTGTTCCCGCACCTTGGCGAGCTGTTCTGTAGTGGCCAGCGGACCTGCGTAGGAGACCGCAGGATCGCCAGGGGCCATCCGGATCAGGATGAACACGGTGGAAACCGTCAGGAACACGGTCAGCAGACCCTGTCCGAGGCGCTTCAGGATGTAATTAGTCATGGCTCAGGCCTCCAGCCGGACGTCAACAAGCGGGTAGGAGTTGGTGGGGGCCAGGCTGACGCCGGACACCCGCTCCCGGTGGGCCAGCACGGACTTCGGCACGAAGGCCCAGGCGCACGGCCAGGTGTCCCAGATGGCCTGCTGTGCCACGGCCATCAGCTCCTGCCGGCGTACCGGATCCACTTCGGAGGACGCGGCCTGGATCTTGGCCTGCACGTCCGGGACGACGTAGCCCTGGTAGGTGTCACGGGTCTTTTCCTTTTCGGCAGTGCCGGCGTACATGCCTTGCATCATGGTGATGGCAAGGCCGGTGGGGCTGCTGAAGCCGTTGCCCAGCAGGTCCCAGTCACCCTGCTTGCCCTGGCGCCAGGCGAGGATGTTGCCGCCGGGTTCGAACTGCTGGAGCTGGGTGCTCACGCCGATGGCGCCGAACATTTCCACCAGGGCTTCCATGATGGAGGTGTCGCCGGCGAACTCGCCGGTTTCCCAGATGATCTTCAGCGTGAGGTCCTTGACGCCGAGCTCCGCGAGCCTGGCCTTGGCCTTCTCCGGATCGTAGGTGTACGTCCCCGTCTTGTGGTACCCGGTGAGGCTTGAGGGAGTGACGCCATCAGCCTGGCTGACGGAATCCACCAGGACGTCCTTGACCAGGGCCTGGCCGTCGATGGCCCAGCTGAGCGCCTCGCGGACCCGGGGGTCGGCCAGGGGGTGCCCGGCGGGCTTGCGGAAGTTATAGAAGATCTGGTTCAGCCTGAGGCTGGACGCCTCTTTGAGTTCGACGCCGGGAAGTCCGGCGAGCTGCTCCCTCGAGTCGGGCGTGATGGAGTCGATGATGTCCACCTCGCCGCTGCGCAGGGCTATGACGCGGCTGGATTCCTCGGGAAGGAACCGGACCTCCACGTTCTCGACCTCTGGCGCGGGGCCCCAGTAGTTCTCGTTCCGCTGGAGGCTGTAGGTGCCGGCCCCGCGGTTGAACTTGGTGACGACGTACGGGCCGGTGCCGACGCCTTCCTGCAGCTCCTCCGGTTTGTTCCGTGCCGCGGGAGTTATCAGGATCATGCTCATGAGGGAGTCGAGGATGGGGATGGGGTTCTTGGACTCCATCCGGAACGTCCGGTCGTCAACGGGGACCACGGTGGGGAATTCGGGGAAGAACCCGGCCACAAACGAGCCCTGGACCTGCTGGTACATCTTCAGGGCTGTGGTGATGTCCTCGATCAGGACCGGTGTGCCATCGGAGTAGCGGACGCCTTCGCGCAGCCGGACGGTCCACGCGGTGGGGGACGTCATTTCGAAGCGGTCCGCCAGGACCAGCACCGGCTTGGTTTCCGGGCCGATGGCCGTCAGTCCCTGGCGCACCGCGCGCTGGACGGTGACGGCGGCGTCGAACTGGTTGAGCTTGTTGTCCAGGCTGACCAGGGACCGGTTAAGGGCCAAGGTCAAAGTACTGGGGCCCGGCAGCCCGGTGGGGCCGGCACATCCGGCGAGGCCGCCTGTGCCCAGGAGAAAACCGGCGGCTGCGCCGAACTGCAGGAGGCGGCGCCGTGAAATCTCACTTCCTTGAGGAAGAACGGTCATCGTTGACCTCTCGGTAGAACGGGACGGCTGGCGGCCGGATGGCCTGTGCCGTGTTACATGGATCACTCTGCCACTGTTGCGCGTTTCGCGCAACACCTATGGCGCATTTCGCGCAGAAGTGTCATGATGGTGGCTATCGGACGTACGGACCCCAGGGCCCGGAACGCCGGATTGTTCTTCACAACATTCCAAGGGAGGAGGAGAACGTGACAGCAGTGCTCATCCAGGCCGACGACTTTTCCGGTGCCGCCGAAGTCGGGCAATGCTTTGCCCACCGGGGCCTGGCCACGCGGGTCCTCCTTGCCCCCGGGCCGCAGGGGCAGCCTGAACTTCCCGGCCAGGCAGCGCCGCCGGCCGACGTCGTGGTTGTCGACACCCACTCCCGGAACCTCTCCGGTGAGGCGGCTGCGGCAGCCGCTGCCGGGGTGTTCGGAGGCTCCGCCGCAGCGTCGGCAGGGGTGCTTTTCAAGAAGATCGACTCGCTCTGGCGGGGCAACGTTGGTGCGGAAATAGGCGCGCTGACAGGTCTGGGGCTGCACGTGGTGGTTGCCGGCGCCCTGCCCCAGCTGGCGAGAACCGTGGTCGGAGGCAAGTCCCTTGTGGGCGGCGTTCCGCTGGACCGGACCGGACTGTGGGCGGCTGAAACAGCTGCGCCGCCGGCCAGTGTGCCGGACCTGCTGCAGCAAGAAGGGGGACCTGCCGCTGATCTCCTGGACCTCCATGTTGTGAGGTCCGGACAGCTTCCCGTGCAGCTGGGCAGGATCCTGTCCGTGGCGGCCCCGGCTGTGGTTGTGGCCGATAGCGAAACCGAGGCGGACCTGGCGGCCGTTGTGGACGCGCTTGTCCGGCTGGAGTTCATGGCAGGCGGGAGGCGGGTGGTCCTCGTGGGTACCGGTGGGATTGCAGATCTCCTGGCACGCAGCGTCGGAGCGCAGCCTGCGCGTAACACGCAGTCTGCGGAGCTCGATGTGCCCGGGCAGCAGCGTGACGCGGCCCCCGGTACTCCGGCAGCTGTGCCGCAAGGGAGCCCCGGGCCAGTCCTGGCCGTCGTCGGTTCCGCCTCCGACGCGGCACGGAGCCAGTTGCAGGACCTCGAAGCCGCGGGTTTCCTGCTGCTCGGGCTCCGGCCGGAGGAGCTTGCCCGGCCCGCGGCGCAGCAGCCGCAGGCACAGCGCGCCAAGGATGCGCTCACGGCCGGGCTGCCAGTTGCCCTGACCGTTGCGGCGGACCGGGTGGAGCCGGCGGAGGCGGGCGTGATCGTCCGCAACCTGGCCCGCTTTGTCTCCGGCATCCTCCGGGGGACGGACCCGGAGACGGGACCAACGGCGGACCCCACGGCCGGGATGAAATCCGGCCCCATCCTCAAACCCGACCTCATCCTAACTGGCGGCGAAACCGCCCGGGAGGTACTCGACGGGCTCGGCATCACCGCCCTCGAACCGCTCGACGCCGTCCAGCACGGAGCCGTGGTTAGCCTCGCCGACGACGGCACGCTGGTGGGCACCAAGCCCGGCAGTTTCGGCGACCGGCACGCGCTGACCCAGCTTCACCAATTGATCCAAAGCCGCCGGGCTTCGCCCGCTGCCGGCCATTCAACCCAACAAACACTTGACCGCCCTTCCGAGAAATCTGGAGCAGTAATGAATTCAGCTGTAGTGAACGAAACCGAGCAGGACGCCCGCCCCTTCATCGCCGTCACGATGGGCGACGGCGCCGGCGTCGGCCCCGAAGTGACAGTGGGCGCGCTGCTGGCGGAAAACGCCTACCGCGACTGCCGCCCGGTGGTCATCGGCGACGTCTACCGGCTGGAGCTGGGCGCCAAGGCCCTCGGTGTCACGCCCGACATCGTCGAGGTCCAGACCGTGCAGGAAGCTGTCTTTGAGCCCGGCCGCATCAACGTGATCGATCCCAAGCTGCTGTCCAAGGACCTGCCCTGGGGCCAGGAATCCGCTGAGGCAGGCAACGCCGCCTACCACTACATCCGCATCGCCTGCGAGCTCGGCATGAAGGGCGACGTCCAGGGGATCTGCACGGCGCCGCTGAACAAGGCGGCACTGCACAAAGCCGGACACATCTACCCCGGCCACACCGAACTGCTGGCGCACTTCATGGGCATCGAAGAAGTGTCCATGATGCTGTCCACGCCGAAGGTCAAGGTCATCCACGTCACCACCCACATCGGCCTGATCGATGCCATCAACAAGATCGAGCCCGGCCTGGTGGAACGGACAGTCCGGCGCGGCTACGAAGCCATGCAGCGCGCCGGCATCGCCAACCCCAAGATCGGCGTCTGCGCCATCAACCCGCACGCCGGGGAGAACGGCCTGTTCGGGTACGGCGAGGAAGCCGAGAAGATCACCCCCGCCATCGAAAAGCTGCAGGCCGACGGCGTCGACGCCATCGGTCCGCTCCCGGCCGACACCGCCTTCTTCCTGGCCGGCCGCGGCGATTACGACCTGATCGTCGCGATGTACCACGACCAGGGGCACGGCCCAGTGAAGGTCCTGGGCATCGAGGCCGGCGTCAACATCACGGTAGGGCTGCCCGTCATCCGCACCTCGGTGGACCACGGCACCGCGTTCGACATTGCGGGCAAGGGCATCGTGGACGTGCGCAGCATGATCGAGGCACTTCGCCAGGCGGCGGAGATGTCCCCGAGCCCGGCCCTCCGGAAGTAGGCACCGAGCCCGGCGCTCCGGAAGCAGGAGCGCCGGGCCAGAGTCCCGGGCCGGTCGGGGACGCCTCCTATCCGGCAGTCATCACGTGGGTGAAGTGGTCGTACCGGATGGTGAGGGGCCCGCCGTCGTGCGCCAGACTGATGTTGGCGCCGTTCGGGGAGCCGCCCGCTCCGTAGCTCACAGCCCAGGACCGGTCCAAAGCGGCCTTGAACTCGTACGTGCCGGCGGGAAGGCCGGGTACGGACAGCTTCCAGACCAGGTCGGCGGGGTCCAGCACCAATTGGGCCTGGTCGCACGCCGGCATCCAGTCCTCCGGGCAGCCCAGCTCCGAATTCATGCTGCCGGCCGCGGCCACGGCACCGGGCTGCTGCGACGCGTAGACCGGGCTGAGCAGGTGCGTCGTGTGGTCGTACCGAAAGGTGACGGCACCGCCCGGGTGCTCCAGGACGATGTTCCCGCCGTTGAAGGCGCCGCCTGCCCCGTAGTTTTCGTCCCAGCCGCCGTTGATGGCTGCCTTGAACTCGTACGTCCCCGCCGGGAGGTCAGGCACAGTGAGGCGCCACACCTTGTCCGCCGGGTCGAGCGCCATGAAGGCCTGCCCGCAGGCAGGCTGCCAGTCGCCCGGGCAGCCCAGCTCGGAATCCAGGTTGCCGGCCACCGCGACCGTATCCGGCTGCGGGATCTCGCCGGCCACCACGGTCCGGATATCGCTCACCACATTCGCCGCGCCCGGTACGGCCATCGTGGCCCGGTACCGGACGTCGGTGCCGTCGGCGAGGCCCAGCGCCGCTACATCGTCAAAGACGGTGTAGGCCGGCGATGAACTGTCCGAACCGATGGCAGCCCAGCCGCCGCCGTCGACGCTCCGCTCGAAGCTGACCGTGTAGTCAGGCTTCTCCGGGCTGGCGGTGGCACTGACTTCCACCTTGCCGTCCACGCTGCTGCCCTCGGCCGGTTTCTGCATCACGAGGACCGGAGAGGGGACAGTGCCGGTCCGGGCCGCGCTCGCGGAGGTGTGCCCGCCGTTGTCGAGGACCACCGCGCGGTATTCCACGGCCGTGCCGGGGTTCAGCCCGGTGACCTCGTGGAACACCTGGTACGGGGCGGTGTCGTCCGTGCCGATCGGATCCCATTCTCCGCCCGCTGTCCGCGCCTGGAAGGTGACCTCGTAGAACGAGGAGCCGTCGACGTCGGCCGCCACCCGGATCCTGCCGTTGTCGCCTTCCGCTGTTGCCGGCTCCTGAAGCACGACGGCGGGAGCCGCCTTGGAGTGCGGGATCCGGCCTGACGATTCGTAGACCGCTGCGGAAAGCGGCGGGACGGTGACGGTGAGCTTGCCGTCGGCGGCCGACTTGGATTCCGCTGCGGAGCCGGCGTCGCCATAGATCCGGCTGTACGTGCGCTTGGCGATGTACGTGGGAACGGCCGCCGTCTGTGCAGTCTGGCTGTTGTTCACCGCCACCACGTATTCGCGCTGGTCCGCCGCGTCCGTGCGGGAGAACGCGTAGATTCCCGGACCGTCCGAGGCATACCGGTTCTGGTGGGCGCCGTCCCGCAGGGCCGGGTGCCCGGCAGTCAGCGCCGCGAGTTCGCTGATCTTGCTGTAGAGCGGATGGCCGGTGTCGAAGTTGTCCGTGGCATGCGTGGCGTCGGTTCCCAGCAGGTCATCGTCAAGGTATTCGGGCACCTGGCTGGCGAAGAGTGTCTGGCGGGCATCTTGGTCCCCGCCGGGACCCGTGAACCCCTGCTCGTCCCCGTAGTACACCACGGGGTTGCCTCGCGAGAAGTACATCAGCTCGTGGGCCAGCCGGTCCCGGGCAACGCGTTCGGCGTCGTCAGCGTCCGGGTTGTCCGCGGCAATGAAGCTGCCGATCCGGCCCATGTCGTGGTTGCCCAGGAACGTGGGGAGTTGGTAGACGTTGGAGTCGGCGTCGGTGTACCAGTCGTCCGCGGCGAAGAACGCCTCCAGCTGGGCCGCCCCCTGGCTACGGGAAGCAAAATTCCTGGCTGCGTCCTGGAACGGGAAGTCAAGCACGGCCTGCATTTTGTTGCGGGTGGTGAACTGCGAGGTGAAGCTCTTGGACGTGTCAAAGACCTCGCCGAACATAAAGAACTCGTCTTTACCCTGGTCCTTCGCGTAATCAAGGACCTTGGGCCCGAACTCCTGCCAGAACTCGTCGTTCACGTGCTTCATCGTGTCGATCCGGAAGCCGTCCACCCCGAAATCCTTGATCCAGTCTTCGTAGACCTTCGTCATTCCCTCGACCACCCGGGGGTTTTCCGTGAAGAGGTCGTCCAGGCCGAAGAAGTCGCCGTAGAAGGAGTCCTCGCCCTGGAAAGTGGTGTCGCCGCGGTTGTGGTACAGCGTGGGGTCGTTAAGCCAGGACGGAACCTTGAGGTCCTTTTCGGCACTATCCAGGACCGGCGTGTAGGGGAACGACGTGGCCGGATCCAGCGTGGGGAAAGTGTCCGTCCCGGCATAGTCGCGGTCGTCGAATAGATCGCCGGCGGCCGTCTTGTACGGCTCCGTGTCCTTGGAGACGTAGGGCTGGCGGGCGCCTTCCTCGTAGCCGATCACGTCCGCGGTGTGGTTGGTGATGATGTCGAAGTAGACCTTCATCCCGCGCGAGTGTGCCTCGTCGATCAGCGCCTTCAGTTCGTCGTTGGTCCCCAGGTGCGGGTCGATCTGGGTGAAGTCGGTGACCCAGTAGCCGTGGTAGCCGGCCGATTTGTCCTCGGGCTGGACCGCCTTGTTCTTGAAGCTGGGCGTCAGCCAGATGGACGTGGTGCCCAGGCCCTGGATGTAATCGATCTTGTCCAGCAGGCCTTTAAGGTCACCGCCGTTGTAGAAGCCCTTTTTCGTGGGGTCGAAGCCGGAGACCATCGGATCGGAGCCGAGCCCGCCGTCGTCGTTCGCGCTGCTTCCGTTACTGAAGCGGTCCGCCATCACGAAGTAGAAGTTCTCATCGGTCACCGGTGCGCGGAGCGAATGGGCGGCCGACGGGGAGCCGGGGCCTTTCGGCTCCGGCGCCGCGTGGGCCGGTGCCCCGTTAGCCGGTGCCGCCAGCGCGGCCGCGATGACCAGCGCCGCGACCGCCGCGGCGGCACGTCTGGCAGGAAGCTTGGGGGGTGAATTTTTGCAGGGTGGATTCTTGTGGATTGCACTGCGGGAAAACACGATGAGGAAACCTTCCGGTAAGCGACATTGCTGCTGTGAAGGACGATGCGGGAGACCGGCTCCTGAGAGCCAAGTCACACTGTAAGCGCTTGCACTGACATTTTCCAGCAAATTCCAAGGTTGCTTGGTATCGTCCCGGGTTCGGTAGCATGAATCCCACCGCCTGCCGCTGAGGGAGCCTGTACTTGCCATCAGAAAGCACATTGCGGACCGGCCGCACCGGGACTGCGGACAATCCGGACAGCCCGGTCCGCCGTCTCCGCGCTGCCGGCTGCGTCTTTGCCGAGGACGAAGCCCGCCTGCTCGCAGAGGCAGCAACCTCAGCCGCGGAGCTGGAGTCGATGATCGAACGGCGCATCGAGGGACTTCCGCTTGAACACATTCTTGGCTGGGCCGAATTCTGCGGGCTTCGCATCGGTGTGGCGACAGGCGTCTTTGTGCCCCGCCGCCGGACCGAGTTTCTTGTCCGTCAGGCGGAGCTGCTGCTCCGCGCTTCCGACGACGGCGGCCGTTCCGACGGCGGTTCCGACGACGGCGGCCGCCGCGCCGCCGTCGTCGACCTCTGTTGCGGTTCCGGTGCCGTGGGGGCTGCCCTCGCAGCGCGCCTGGCCGGAATCGAACTGCACGCCTCGGACCTGGATCCCAACGCAGTGCGCTGCGCCAGGCGGAACCTGGAACCGGCCGGCGGCCGCGTCCATGAGGGCGACCTCTTCGACCCGCTGCCGCCCGGGCTCCGCGGCCGCATCCGGGTCCTGGTGGCCAACGCGCCCTATGTCCCCACGACGGCGATCGGGACCATGCCGCCGGAGGCCCGCACGCACGAGCCGCGGATGTCCCTGGACGGCGGTCCCGACGGGCTGGACATCCAGCGGCGGGTTATTGCCGGGGCGGCAGACTGGCTTGCACCCGGCGGGCACGTGCTGATCGAGACGAGCCTGGGCCAGGCACGGCAGACCATCGGGCTCATGCGACAGGCAGGACTGTCAGCCCGGCTGGCGAGCGACCCGGAGCTGGACGCCACTGTGGCAATCGGCACGGCGGCGATCGGCACGGCGGCGATCGGAACTGCAGCGATGGGTAGGACTGGCTAGGACCCTACGGCGGCCTGCTCCTCGGCGGCCCGCGGTGATCCTGTCACGAGCCCCGAGTAGAGCTGGATGTACTCCCGGACCATCCGCTGGGAACTGAAGTGCTGGTCTGCCGCCCGCCGGCAGTCACTGCGGCGCAGCCGGCCGCAGCCCCGAAGCGACTCTGCAAGGCCCTGGAGGCTGTCCGCGAGGAACCCGGTTTCCCCGTCGCTGATGATTTCCGGTGCCGAACCCCGGCGGGTGGCCACTACGGGCGTGCCTGCGGCCAGCGCCTCGATCATGACCATCCCGAACGGTTCCGGCCACTGGATCGGATTCAGCAGGGCAACGGATTCGCCCAGGAGCCGGTACTTGTCAGCAGTGCCCAGCTCGCCCAGGTATTCGATATCCGCGCCCAGCAGTGGTTCGATCACGTCGTGGAAGTATTCCTGTTCAAACGGTTCGCGCATCTTCGCGCCGATCCGCAACGGGATGCCCGCCAGTCGTGCCACCATGATGGCCTGGAGGAGGCCCTTGCTCGGGTGCATGCGGCCCAGGAAGCAGGCTCCGCCATTGTGCGACGGGCTGTACGGGACGGAGCGGAGGTCGATGCCGTGATGGATGACGGCGTCGATCTTCACTCCGCGGGCGGTGGCGGCTTGGTGCCGCGAGATGGCCACGAGTGAGGTTTCCTCATGCATGGCGCGGTAGATCTGCGTAAGTTCGTCGTCGAACGGCCCGTGCAGGGTGGTGACGCGTGGAACATCGGGAACCCTCCGCCGGCACAGCGGACCCAGCAGCGTGTGGTCATGCACGATGTCCACATCCTGCATCGCTTCGTAGGCGCGGAGGACATGCAGGATCTCCTGCCGTCCCGAATCCATGCAGAGCGCCGACGATTCCGCGAGGTTTGGAACCCTCGGAGCGGGACAGGTGCTATCGCCCGAGGCGGCGAGCACGACGTCGTTCCCTGCCTCCGCGAGTCCCACGGCAAGCGTGTGGACCACCGATTCCGTCCCGCCGTAGCTTGGTGGGGGAACCGGAATCCACGGCGGCGCCACAATTCCAATACGCATTGTGCCTCCTACATCAGCCAGCCTTCCGGCCGGGGTGGTGGTGGACCCGAATGAGGTCCGCCAGGGGTTCCTGCGTCCCCAGATGCAGCTCAATCGACGGCGGCAGCCCCGTCACGTGTACGTCATTTCCCGAAACCTCGATGGTCAGCCGGGAACCGGCCAGCGGCACCTGCTCTTTCCGCAGGTAACCGAATCCGTCCGGGAAGGCCGGGCTCAGCCAGAGCCGGCCGGTGGAGACGGAAGGATCAAAGCGCAGCAGGACCCGGATGAGGTGGATGGGGGTGGCAGCGGCCCAGGCCTGCGGTGAGCACGACGACGGGTAGGCCACCGGGGCCCGGCCCGCTTCGCGCGGGAAGCCGCAGAAAAGCTCCGGGAGCCTGCCGCCAAAAGCCTCGGCGGCGTCGAAGATGGCCATCGCCACGCGCTGGGATTCTTCGACGAAACCGTAGCGCATCAGCCCGTCGGCAATGAGGGCATTGTCGTGCGGCCACACGGAGCCGTTGTGGTAGCTCACGGGGTTGAAAGCACCCATGGTGGAAGCCAGCGTACGGACGCCCCAGCCGGAAAACATGTCCGGCTCCATCAGGCGCCGCGCCACAGGGGCCGCTTTGTCATCGTCCACGATGCCCGACCACAGGCAGTGCCCCATGTTGGAGGCGCAGGCATCCACGGGCCGTTTGTCCTTGTCCAGGGCCACAGCGAAGTAACCGCGTTTCGGCAGCCAGAACCTGCGGTTGAACTCGTCCTTCAGTTCGGCAGCCCGGTCGCCCCAGACGCGGGCCAGGGTGGCGTCTCCGGCGTCCAGGGCCAGCAGTGCCCGGGCCACATAGGCGCTGTAGACATAGCCCTGGACCTCGCACAGGGCGATGGGCGGCTCGGCGAGCGTGCCGTCCGCAAAGTTGACGCCGTCGTAGGAGTCTTTCCAGCCCTGGTTGAGGAGCCCGTGCCGGGTGGCGCGCTCATACTCCACGAAGCCGTCCCCGTCACGGTCGCCGTAGCTGGTAATCCAAGCCAGCGCACGGTCCGCACTGGGCAGCAGTTCCTGCACTGCCCGGGCCTCCAGCCCCCAGCGGCTGACTTCCCCCAGGAGCTTGACGAACAGCGGCGTGGCATCCGCCGTCCCGTAATAGGTCGTATCCCCGCCCAGCGACAGGGCGGCGCCGGAACCGAGTCGCACCTCGTGGAGGATCCGTCCGGGCTGCTCCTCGGTGAGCTTGTTGATTTTTTGGCCTTGGTGCTCGGCGAGAGTCTGGAGGGTGCCCAGTGCGATCATGGGATCCACCGGCAGAGCCATGAGGGAGGTCAGTAGGGAGTCGCGGCCGAACAGGGCCATGAACCACGGGGCTCCCGCGGCAGTAACCGTCCGGTCCGGATGCGCCGGGTCCGCGATCCGCAGCGAGCCCAGGTCCCGCTGACTCTGGCGCAGTACCCTTTCGAGCGCTGGATTGTCCATGCTGACCTGTGGTGCAGCGGCGCCCCAGCGTCGGTGCCGCAGCGCGGGAACGGACTCGTGCTGCGGGATGCCGGCGGAGAACTTGCCCGCCGGTTCGCTGCCGTCCGAGCTTGGCGTGACCACAATGGTGGCGGTCCAGGATCCCTTCGGCGGAATTATCACTTTGTACATCACGCCGTGCCGGTTGACGTCCCCTCCCGGCGCCCTGACCGTCACAGCCAGCAGCCTGCCGTTGTGGCGGCCGCTGATGATCAGCCGGTCGCCCTCCGGCCGGTGGGAGGGGCGCAACTGCCGGGTCTTCCGGCCGGCTTTAACCTCGAACAGGTCCGCGAAGTCCGCCTCCACCGCCAGTTTGATGCTGCAGGGTGCGGGAGCGCTGGAGTAGTTGTGCACGGTCAGCGTCTCGCGGACGCCGTCGCCCACCTGCCGGTCACGCTCGATCACCATGGGCCGGTCGGCGGCGCCGTCCGGCTGGGGCGCACGGCCGGTGAACACTGCCCGGTACGGCTCCGGGTTCACCGATGTGAGTTCTTCCACCAGGTGGTTGTTGATCATCAGGTTCCAGCGCGAGATGATCCGGGTGTCCTGATAGAAGGCGCCATGCGCCAAAGTGAGGTCCAGATCGCCGTTTCCGGCCGAAATAAAGAAGGAGGAGCCTTCAACGATGGTCACTGCGTTGTGGCCGATTGAGCCGGCGGTGTCCAGGTTCCAGCCGTTCATGGCCGCCGCCGACGAGCCGGATGCGCCGGGGAGGTTTTGCGGATTGGGGCCAGGCGTCGAAAGCTCATGAATTCACTCCGGACCGAGGATTCAATGGCTGACTGCTTAGCCACCCATATTCTAGATTTCCGGCTGACTTCGGGCAAGGATTTTGGGGCCTGCAGGGACGCAAACAGTGCAGGTACGGTGCGAACGAAGGGGTGCCGCCGGGAACACGGAACGGGGCCCTCCCCTTGCCGGACAATGCGCCCGGCAGGGAGGACCCCGCCGTGTTGAGGCTGGACTCCGCGAGCTAGCTGGAGGTCCGCTCAGGGTTGGTGTTCGTGGCGGCACCGGCCGGGGTGGCGCCGCCTTCGTCGGACCAGTCCTGGCCGGTTGAGTCATTCAGCGCCGGATCGCTGGTGACGTCAGGTGCGCTGCCTTCAGGTGTGCTGCCTTCCGAGGTGCCGAGGTTGACGGTCTCCGGATGCGTGCTGTGGGACGGGACGTAGTCGCCGGCCGGCAGCAGGCTCTCCGTGCTCGAATCCCCGCTTTTCGCTTTGCCATTGGCGCCGGCCTTGCCGGGGCCGGCCCCGTTGTCACGGTGCACGGCGGAACTGATGACCGTGCCTGCGCGGCGGGCTGCCTCGGTCAGCTGGTCAGAGACTTCGGGAGCCTTTTCCTTGACCGCCTCGGTCGCGGCAGCCACTTTGTCCTGGACCGGTTTGCTGTCCCACAGGGCGGCAGCCCGTGCCTTGATTTTCTCGTAGGCGGCGCGGCCGGACCTGGATCCCAGGATAAATCCGGCTGCCACACCTGTACCAAAAAGAAGTTTTGCTTTCATGTTGTACTCCTGCTCCGTGAGAAGGTTCCGTACTCGGGCGGACCGTTCAAGGGGTTGCCCACAAACAAAAGGCCACAGAATAGAGGGCAGTGAATGAAAAAACGGCCCCCGGGAAAGAATCCCGGGGCCGCTTTTCCAGGCCAGACTCCGCTTTAGCGGGCTGTGCGCTTGGTGATCATGCCGTAAACAAGCAGGACGATGATCGCACCGCCAATGGCCAGGAGCCATGTGGACAGCGAGAAGAACTCGTTGATGCCAACGCCGAAGAGCGCGCCGCCAATCAGTCCGCCCAGGAGGGCGCCGACCACACCGAGCAGCAGCGTCATGAAGAGGCCACCACCCTGCCGGCCGGGGAGGATTGCCTTAGCGATGGCTCCGGCGATAAGGCCCAGAATCAGAAATGCGAAAAAACCCATTTTATCGTTCCTTCTTCTTTCATTGAGGAGGTGCCCGGATCCCGGGCACGCTTCATCCTTCTACCTAATACTAATCATGCTTAGTATTAATCTGCCAGTCGGCGGCCATGTGAGTTTCCGGGGAGCACCGGCTTTCAGTGACCTTGGACGTCAGAATTAACTCCGGACTCGTCACCTCCGTCCAGCGTGGCGATGGCAGTTACGTCGTCCGTGTCCAAGGCAAAGCCGAAGATGCCCAGGTTCTCTTTCATGCGTTGTGGATTGGCCGACTTGGGGATGGCAACGAGGCCCTGCTCGATGTGCCAGCGGAGCACGATCTGGCCAGGGGTCTTGCCGTGCTTTTGGGCGATCCTTCCCAGTACTGGGGCGTTCAGGAGGTCGCTGCCCGCGCCCAGCGGACTGTACGACTCAGTGACGATTCCATGGCGCCGGTTGTAGGCGATATCCACTATCCGGGTGATGGACGGGCTGACCTGGATCTGGTTGACGGCCGGCACCACATCGCAGGCGTCCATCAGTCTTTCCAGGTGCGCAGGCTTGAAGTTGGAGACGCCGATCGAGCGGACCTTGCCGTCGGCCTGCAGCCGTTCAAAAGTTTTCCAGGTGGAGATGAATTCGTCCCGCCGGGGGAGGGGCCAGTGGATCAACAGCAGGTCCACGTAGTCCAGGCCGAGGCGTTTGAGTGATCCGTCCAGTCCGGCCACGGCCCTGTCCTGACCTTGGAATTCGCCGTCCAGTTTCGTGGTGATGAACAGCTCGGACCGGTCCAGGCCGCTCGAGCGGATGCCGTTACCCACGCCCGCTTCGTTGCCGTATTTCACCGCAGTATCGATGTGGCGGTAACCGGCTTCCACGGCCTGCACGACGGCGGCAGCCACCTGCTCGTCGTCCAGGGGCCAGGTCCCCAGTCCGATCTGAGGAATCCGGTGTCCGTCGTTGAGCTCAATCACTGGTGAAAGTGCCATTCAATGAGTCTTTCGTATCGGAGTCGGTTTGCACAGATCTCCAACGGCACAGTCTTCCAGCGATTCGTTTACGGCCGGCGGGCCCAGTCGACCAGCCGGTCACTGAGCTCCATGAAGCCGGCGTCAACCTGCTGCCGTTCGGGGTGCGCGTCGTGCCAGCGGACGATTTCCCGGGCGCCGTCCGCGAACGGGATGGAGCAGTGGAAGGACGGTACCAGCGATTTGATCTTCGAGTTGTCGAACACCACGGAGTGCGCCCTGTCGCCGAGCAGCCACGGCCCGCGTCCGGCATCGTGGGCCGCGATGGTTTCCGAGGCCACATGCACCAGCTCCGGCGCCGCAACGCCGGCAGCCCGGGCAAACAGCCGGTACACCTGGTCCCAGGGGAGGAACTCGTCGGAGGTGATGGTGTAGCTTTCGCCCACTGCCTGCGACCGGCCCAGCAGGCCCACGAACGCCTTGGCGAAGTCCCGGCTGTGCGTCAGCGTCCACAGCGACGTGCCGTCTCCGTGGACCAGCACCGGCAGGCCCTGCCGCATGCGGTGGATGTCCGTCCAGCCTCCCAGCAGCGCAATTTTGGTGCGGTCGTATGTGTGCGATGGGCGGACCACCGTGACCGGGAAGCCGTCGTCCCGGTAGGCCCGCATGAGCAGGTCCTCGCAGGCGATTTTGTCCCGCGAATACTGCCAGAAGGGGTTGCGCAGCGGCGTCGATTCCAGGATCGGCAGGCGGGCGGGCGGCTTCTGGTACGCGGAGGCTGAGCTGACGAACACGTACTGGCCGGTCCAGCCCGAGAACTGCTCGACAGCCGCCGCCGCGTGGTCCGGGGTGAAGGAAATAAAGTCCGCCACGGCGTCGAACTCGCGGCCACGCAGCGCCTCGCGCACTGCCGCGGCGTCCCGGATATCGGCGGTGACCACCTCGGCGCCTTCGGGCGCCGGCCGGGCTGCGGACTTTCCCCGGTTCAGGAGGGTGAGCCGGTGGCCCAGCGCGACGGCGAGTTCCGCCGCCGCCGCGCTGATGACGCCGGTTCCGCCGATGAACAGGATGTCCGACGGTGCCGCCACCGTTGCGGGAGGAGTCACCAGGCGTAGTCTTCCGGGGCCGTCCGGTGGCCGGGGAAGATGTCGTCGAGGCGCTTGAGCGCATCAGCGTCGAGCGTCACCTCCAGGGCCCTGATGGCGGCGTCGAGCTGTTCCTGCGTGCGCGGACCCACGATCGGTGCGGTGACCGCGGGCTGGTGCAGCAGCCACGCGAGGGCAATATCCCCGGGCTCGTGGCCGAGGTCGTCGGCCAGATCCTCGTACTGGCGGATCTGTTCCTGGTGCTTCTTCAGCGTTTCGGCCGCCCGTCCTTCGGTGCGCCGGACGCCGTCGCGCTCTTTTTTCAGTACCCCGCCCAGCAGGCCGCCGTGCAGGGGCGACCAGGGGATCAGCCCCAGTCCGTACTGCTGAGCAGCCGGGATGACTTCCAGCTCCACGTTGCGGGTGAGGAGGTTGTAGATGGACTGCTCGCTGACCAGGCCGGTGAAGTTGCGCCGGGCGGCGGACTCCTGGGCCTGGGCGATGTGCCAGCCGGCAAAGTTGCTGCTGCCCGCGTACAGGATCTTGCCCTGCTGGACGGCCACGTCCATCGCCTGCCAGATCTCGTCCCACGGCGTATTACGGTCGATGTGGTGGAACTGGTAGATGTCGATGTAGTCCGTCTGGAGCCGCTTGAGGCTGGCGTCGAGGGCCCGCCGGATGTTCAGGGCGGACAGCTTGGACTCATTGGGCCGGTCCGTCATGGTGCCGTAGAGCTTGGTGGCCAGCACCGTGCGTTCCCGCCGCTCGCCGCCCCGGGCGAACCAACGGCCTATGATTTCCTCGGTCCAGCCGTGCCGGCCCGAGCCCCCATAGACGTTGGCGGTGTCAAAGAAGTTGATGCCGGAATCAAGGGCGGAATCCATGATGGAGTGCGCGGCCGCTTCTTCGGTCTGGGGGCCGAAGTTCATGGTGCCCAGGCACAGGCGGGATACTTTCAGGCCTGAACGGCCAAGGTGGGTGTACTGCATGCTGAGGGTCCTTTGGATTGTGGGGTTTTGGTTTCTGGCGCCAGCGCGGTGCTTGCTACATCTGGCTGAAGGCGGCGACGGCGGGGTCGGCGCCCGCCCGGGCACCGGACTCCAGCGCGGTGATTTCGGTCAGTTCGGCGGGGGAGAGTTCGACGGCGATGGTACCGAGGTTCTCCCGCATGCGCTTCGAATCGGCGGACTTGGGGATGACGATGGTGCCCTGGGCGAGGTGCCAGGCCAGCACCACCTGGGCCGGCGTTGCACCGTATTTGCCGGCCAGCGCTTTTACTGCGCCTGCATTCAGGTCAGACCCCTGGCCCAGCGGACTGTAGGCCTCCACGGCGATGCCGAGGTCCCGGCATTTGGCCGCCAGTTCCTGCTGCTGGAAGGTGGGGTGGATTTCGAACTGGTTCACGGCCGGGACCACATCCGCCGCCGGGAGGAGGGTGTCCAGGTGCTCCGGGAGGAAGTTGGAGACGCCGATGGCGCGGATCTGGCTGTTGGCATAGAGCTTTTCCATCGCTTTCCACGCGTCGGTGAAGAGCCCCTGGGACGGCACCGGCCAGTGGATCAGGTAGAGGTCCACGAAGTCGACGCCGAGTGCCTTGCGGCTGTTCTGGAAAGCTTCGTGGGCGGTGCCCTGTTCGCCGTTGCGGAGCTTGGTGGTGATGAAGATTTCCTCGCGCGGAATGCCGGAGGCGGCAATGGCGGCCCCGACGCCTGCCTCGTTGCGGTAGGCCGCGGCGGTGTCAATGTGGCGGTAGCCGGCCTCGAGCGCGTCTTCGACGATGCGCTGTGTTTCTTCCGGCGGCACCTGGAAGACGCCGAAGCCGAGCTGCGGAATCTGTACGCCGTTGTTGAGGGTCAGCTGCGGAATGGTGGTTTGGTGCGTGTGGGACATTGTCAGTTCTTCCGGTCGTAGGGCTCGCGGGAAACCGCTTTCATGTGGGCTATGCATCGAGCCTATGCACTTTCCGGTGCCCTGTCAGTAGGCATGCCTGTTCCTGTTTTTCCTAGGACTGGCAGTCCTACCTTCGTTGTAGAAAGGGAGGTTCCCCGCCGTGCACAATGGAAGGCATGGGTCAGAGTGCCGAGTTTGGAAAATTCCTCAAAGCAATGCGGTCACGGCTGAAGCCGGAGGACGCCGGGCTGCCCGGCACAACGGGTGCCCGGAGGGTTCCCGGGCTGCGCCGCGAGGAGATAGCCCGGCTGGCGGATGTGAGCACGGATTACTACACCCGCCTGGAGCAGGGCCGCAACATCCACCCGTCCAGGGCCGTGCTCGATTCCGTGGCCCGGGCGCTGCGGCTGGACTCCAGCGAACAGGCGCACATGATGGACCTCCTGGAACACTGCGCTGAATCGCAGCGCCCGCCGATCCCGGCCCAGGGCGTCCGGCCGGCGCTGCGCCAGCTGCTGGGCGCAGTGGGCGATGTCCCCGCGCTGGTCCTGGGCCGCCGCAACGATGTCCTGGCCGGTAACCGCCTTGCCTTCCTGTTGTTTGCGGACTTCCTTGCGATGCCGGCCGGGGAGCGTAACCTGACCCGCTGGCTCATGCTCGAGCCTCGCACCCGCGAACTGTTCCGGGACTGGAAGACCGTGGCGGCTGAAGCCGTCGGTGCCCTGCGCGTGGATGTCGGCCGGCACCCGAACGATGCCCAGGCCAACCAGCTGGTGGGCGAACTCGCGGTGCACAGCGAACACTTCCGCCAGTGGTGGGCCGGGCACAGGGTGGCCGCACCGTCCGCCGGCAGCCTTCGGCTCCACCATCCCGTGGTCGGGGACCTGGAACTGAACTTTGAAAACCTGGTGCTGCCGGACGATCCGGACCAGGTCCTCCGGGTGTTTTCCGCGAAGCCGGGTTCGCCGTCGGCCGATTCCCTGACCCTGCTGGGCAGCTTCGGTGCCGGAGAGGCCGGGGATGCGTCGGGAACCACCGGCGGACCGCGGGCCACACAGATAGCGGATGTCAGCGACGCCGGCAGCGCGTCCTAAGCCCGTAACGGCCGGTAACAGGCTGGATCTTCCCGCGCCCTGACATAAGTTCTGCTTATCCGTCCACGCAGAATAGGTCTTATCCATTCCTCCACCGAGTCCCTACGCTCGAATGAAGGAACCGTTCTTTGGTTGCGTCCCACTCAAGAACCTGGAAGAGACCATGCCTGATTTTTCCCCAGCAGCCCGTGTCAGCCGCATCAAATCGTCTCCGAGCGTGGCGGCCGCCGCGAGGGTACGTGAACTCAAAGCCGAGGGCCGCCGGATCCTTGACCTGACGGTCGGTGAACCTGACTTCGATACACCGCCGCACATCAAGGCCGCGGCCGTCGCCGCCATCGAGGCCGGTGAAACCAAATACACCTCCGTCAGCGGCACCCCCGTGCTCCAGAAAGCCATCCTGGGCAGGCTCAAATACCACACCGGGGTCAGGTTCGAACCGGACCAGATCACCATCGGAGGCGGTGCGAAGCAGGTGATCTTCCTGGCGCTCATGGCCACACTGGACGCCGGGGACGAGGTCATTATCCCGGCGCCGTATTGGGTGTCCTACCCGGACATGGTCCTGGCGAACGAGGGCACGCCCGTCATTGTCCCCTGCACGGAGGAGGCCGGCTTCAAACTCACGCCGGAAGCGCTGCGCGGTGCCATTACGCCGCGCACCAAGTGGCTGATCCTCAACTCGCCGTCGAACCCCACCGGCGCCGTCTACAGCCGCCAGGAACTTCGTGCCCTGGCCGCCGCACTTCGGGACTTCCCGCAGGTCAACGTCCTCACCGATGAAATTTACGACGAGATCCACTTCGGCCAGGGTCGGATTGCCAGCCTCGTCGAAGTGGCTCCGGAGCTGAGGGGCCGGATCCTCCTGGTGAACGGGGTGTCCAAGGCCTATGCGATGACCGGGTGGAGGCTTGGCTATGCAGCCGGTCCCGCGCCGCTCATCGCAGCCGTGAACAAGCTGCAGTCGCAAATGTCGTCCTGCCCGTCCTCGGTCAGCCAGGCAGCAGCCGCGGCAGCCCTCTCGGGTCCCCAGGACTTCGTCAGCGGGAGCGTTGCCGTCTACCGGGACCGCCGCGACGCCGCCGTGGCCGGGCTCAACGCCGTCGACGGCCTGCACTGCGCCCCCGCCGAAGGCGCCTTCTACGCCTACGTAAACTGCGCCGGCGTCATTGGAAAGCGGACACCCGACGGCGCCGAAATCAGCTCCGATGAGGACTTCACGCTGTACCTCCTCGACGCGGCGCACGTTGCCACGATCCATGGATCCGCCTACGGGCTCGGACCGTACTTCCGCATCTCCTTTGCCACCAGCCTGGACATCATCCGGGAAGCCACGGCGGCCATCGACAAGGCTGTCCGGGCCCTCAGCTGAGCTCCGGCACCATCCGGCGGCGCCTCCGCCGCACCCAACCAGCAAGCCCACTCCTGTTAGGAAATCTCCCATGATCCATGTCAAGGCCAACATCGAACGCCCGGACGCCGACGTCGTCAGCCGGCTCGCCGCGTTTTCCTCCGCCACCATCCACGAAGCCCAGGGCCGCAAGGGTGCCCTGAGTTCGCGGATCAAGCCGATCGACCGGTCCATGTCCTTCTGCGGGCCGGCCGTCACTGTCCGGTGCGCGCCACAGGACAACCTGATGCTGCAGGTTGCCATCCACTACGCCCAAGCCGGCGACGTTGTCCTGGTGGCGGCAGGGGAGTACGAGGAGGCCGGGACGTTCGGAGACGTGCTGGGCAACGCAATGAAGGCCAAGGGGATCGCCGCGATGGTCACGGACTCGGGCGTGCGCGACACACAGGACCTGATCGAGCTGGGGCTGCCCGTCTTCTCCGGCAACATCTGCATCAAGGGCACGGTGAAGGAAACCCTGGGTCCGATCAACCACCCTGTCGTGTTCGGCGACGAAATCATCTACCCCGGTGACATCCTTCGCGGCGACGCTGACGGCGTCGTTGTGGTCCGCCGCGAGGAAGCCGAGGAAGTCATCGCACTGTCACAGGCACGCGACGACGCCGAACGCGAATTGATCAGGCAGTATCACGACGGCGGAACCACCATTGAGCTCTGCAAGCTGACCGACGTGCTGAAGGCCAAGGGATTGCTCGTGGAGGTCTAGGTAGCGGGCCGGTTCCGCGAGCAGCGCGAACGGACACTTGAGGCCCGGGCCTCAAGTGTCCGTTCGCGCTTTCGTTGGCTCAATCCGCCAGCCTGCTCCTGGTATCGACGAGGTACCAGGTGGTGCCGCGACCTGCGCGGGTGGGCATGATGCTGCCCTCGAAGACGAACAGCGGATCGGCGGTGTCGGCTTCGGCGCGCCAGAAACCGTTGACGGGGCAGTGGCTTCCTGTCCTGGCCGCCAGCCGGCTACCGGGGCGGGAGGTGAGTGCAGCGGTTGTGCCTGATTTCTTCATGGCGGTATTCCTCACGGCTTCCCTGGTCAATTCCCTTGGGGTGGGAAATTGAATCAATTTGTTTTCTTGATCCTAGGGAAATTCCAGCGCCGTGAATAATACCTAATTCGGGTGATCTGATAAGGCGGAACTATGGCTGGTTTACCGCCGCCCGGGAGTGCGATCTATTGGCCATACTTTTGGCTCATCATGTTCTGAAGCATTTCCTTCAATATAATCAGAACGGCGGATGCGGCCTCGGAAAGAGGTTCGTGGTCGGGGGTGCACAGTGCAATTTTTGACTGCAGCGCCGGGCCGGTGATCCGCAGCACCTGGAAGTCCTCTTCATGGAACAGGGCGTCCGCCGCAGACCGTGGCAGGATCGCGGCGCCCAGGTTTGCACGCAGCAGCCTTGCCAGCGAGGGGACGGATTCCACCTCGCCCATCAGGCGCAGCCGGAGGTTGTTCTCGTCGAAACCACGCTCCACGATCTGGCGCAGGGTGTGGATCTTTTCGGGCAGGAAGAGCCCCAGCCCGGCCACCTCGCGGAGGCTGATCTCCCCGTCCGCCGCCTGGATCCCGGCTTCCGGGCTGATCACCAGGTAGAGGTCTTCGACGATCATGGTGGTGAACTGGACGCCGCGGATCGGCCCCGGCTCGTAGATGAGGGCCATGTCCAGCCGGCCGTTTTTGATGGCCTCGCTCAATACGCCGCCATAGATCTCCGTCAGGTGCACGACGACGTCCGGGTACCGGCGGTTGACCTCGCTGATGATCTGCGGCGCCAGGCTGGAAGCCATGCTGTACGGGGCAATTGCCACGGAAACGCGGCCCGAAGGTGTTGCCCCGGATGTTTCCACGTCCTGGCGTGCCTGCTCTACCTGGCGAAGGATCGTCTGGGCGTGCCGGTACAGGGTGTGGCCGGCCGCCGTCGGCTCGACGCCCTTCTTGCTGCGGATCAGCAGCCGCTGTTTCAGGTCGTTTTCGAGCGATGAAACCTGCTGGCTCAGGGCGGGCTGTGCCACATGCAGGGCCGCGGCCGCCTTGGTGATGCTGCCGGAATCAACGATCTGCACGAAGTAGGCCAACTTCCTGGTGTCCATGCCTCTCCACCTTTCTCCGCCGCTCCCGGAAGGCAGTGGTCATAGCCCGATTCTATGTCTCCCGGACCCGCGTGAAGTTGGTGACCGGGGCTCCCGGGTCATAGCGCCTGCCTATCACGTGACATTGAATCGGTCTTTGTGTGAGCTCCGTCTCGATGCCAGAATCTATTCAGGCAAAGACGGCCCGGAATATAGGAATTCATAACAAATTCCTGTGGGGTCATTCCGATTATTTATGGACTTTCAAATTTACTTACATGAAATATTCTTCCCCTAATGTTCCTGAAAAGACATTGACCACCATCCACGTTAGTGAGGCAAAGATGAATCCGACAGTTGATCTCGTCGCCGATCTGGGCGAGGGCTTCGGCGCCTACACCGTGGGGGATGACCCGGCCCTGCTCGAGGTTGTGTCCAGTGCGAACATCGCCTGCGGTTTCCACGCCGGTGACCCGGACATCATGGACGCCACGGTAGCCGAATGCGTGCGCCGCGGAGTCGGAATTGGCGCCCACCCCAGCTTCCCGGACCTCCGGGGTTTCGGCCGCCGCGCCATGGACCTGACCCCTGCCGAAGTACGTACCGACGTCCTCTACCAGCTTGGCGCGCTGTCCGGATTTGCCGCGTACCACGGGACCCGGGTTGCCCACCTGGCACCGCATGGACGGCTGGGCAACCTCGTGGCCACGCGGGCGGACTATGCGGCCGCCGTGGCAGATGCCGCACTTGGCGCCGACCCCCGGCTTATCATCCTGGCCCAGGACGGCGAACTTGCCCTGGCCGCCGCTGACCGCGGCCTCGATGTTGCCATTGTTGGCATCGCGGACCGCGCCTACGAAGCCGACGGCACCCTGGTCCCCCGGGACCGGGACGGTGCGGTCATCCATGATCCTTCGGTGATCGTGGAACGGACTGTCCGGATGGTCTGCGAGGGCCTGATCGAAACCGTTGCCGGCTTCGACATCCCCATTCAGGCAGACACCATCCTGCTCCACGGCGACAACGCCGGAGCCGTGCAGCTTGCGCGGCTCATCCGCGCCGGGCTCACGGCGGCCGGGGTCACCATCGCCCCACTGGCACAGGTGCTTGCCGCCAGGCAGGAAAAGGTGGCCTGACATGTCCGTCAACGCAGCGGCCATCGAGGTGCACGAGTCAGGCGACTCTGCCCTGCGCGTGGTGGCAATGGATGCAGACCGTGAAGCCAACTGGGCAACGGTTCACCGCCTCGCCGAGTGGCTGGAATCCTCGGGAGCCGAGGGAGTCTACGGCGCCGTTCCCACCTACGACTCCGTGCTGGTCGAATTCGATGCCCGCTCGACTTCGGCCCGCCAGGTCAAAGCCTTCGTTCAGCTCGGATTGCGCCAGCTCGGCCACGCTGACACCCAGGTCCGGGCATCCCGGGAGTTTGAGGTGCCGGTGGTCTACGGCGGCGGATACGGCCCCGACCTGGAACGCGTTGCGGACCAGCAGGGGCTCAGCACGGAAGACGTCGTCAGGCTGCACTGCGCCGATTCCTACGTCATCCGGTGCCTTGGAGCCCCCGCTGGATCGCCCATGATGGACGGCCCCGGTTTCCCGCTGCCCGTGCCCCGCCTCAAGGATCCCCGGCTGAGCGTGCCGGCAGGTGCCGTTGCCGTCGCGGGCCGTCAGGCCGTCATCGCCCCGGCCACCGCCCCCGGCGGATGGTGCGTCATCGGGCAGACGCCGCTGACTATCTTGAACCTGGCCAACGAACCGCTGGTTCCCTATCTGCCCGGAGACAGGCTGAGCTTCATCCCCATCCCGGCGGCTGACTTCGGCGGGTACGCCGGACGGTACCTGGAGCCGGCACGATGAGCGGCGTCCTGACCATCAGCCAGCCCGGAAACTCCGTGGTCACCGACCTCGGCCGGTTCCGCGGGCCGCGTTACGGGTTGCCCGTGAACGGCGCCCTCGACCAGTTCTCCGCCCGGGCCGCCAACATCCTCGCCGGCAACGAGGACAACGATCCCCTCATCGAAATCACGGCACTGGACTTCCGGCTGCGGACGGACACCGACATCCTCGTTGCCGTCACGGGGGCGCCGGTCACCCTGTCCGTCGGGGGCAGGACCTGCCCGCAGTGGGAACCCGTCTCGGTCCGGGCCGGCGAAACCCTGGCGGTCCGGGGGATGACCGGCGGGCTCCGCGCCTACCTGGCCGTCCACGGTTCAGTTGCGGCACCGGTCCTGCTGGGAAGCTGCGCACCGGACACCGTCGTCGGCTTCGGCCTCAAACTGGCGGAAGGGACGCAACTGGAGGTCCGCCGCAGCGTGCCCCCGATCCGCCAGCCCTATTTCGACCTGCCGCTGTTCCGGCTGGGGCTCAGCCGCCCCGAGTTCGGAACCGAGCTCGCAGTGCACGTCACCGACGGCCCGGACATCGACGAGTTCGGCGACTCGGCCGGCCTGCTGTTTTCCTCAAGCTATACAGTCAGCGGACGCAGCAACCACATCGGCCTCCGCCTTGGCGGTGAATTGCCGGAACGGCAGTCGTCCGCCGAGCTGCTCTCCCGCGGCGTTCCGGTCGGGGCCGTGGAAGTCCCGTCCCGGGACGAACTCCTGGTCCTGCACCGCGGCCGCGGCGTCACCGCCGGCTATCCGGTCCTGGCCGTGGTGACCAGCATGTCCCTGGACATCCTGGCCCAGGCCAGGCCGGGGCACACGGTCACCTTCCGCAGAACCACCGTGGCCGAAGCCGCCGGAGCCCTCCGGACGGCAACACGCCAACTCGAAAACCTCCGGGCCGCCGTCACCACGGTGTTCGGCCTCCTCGGGATCGGCGCCCAGCCCCACTGGCACGATCTGGCCCCGGCAGTAGGAAGCTAAAAACCCTCGCATCAGCTCCAAAGCCTTGCTACCCTCCCCTTAGTTAGGAAAGCCATGTCAACTTCAACGCGTGCGGCCCAGCCGCACCAAGAGCGGCTCAGCAGCAAGCAGACCCGCAAAGTCGTCACAGCCGGCTGCGTCGGCATTTTCGTGGAACTGTACGACAACGGCATCTTCGCCTTCATGGCGGGGACGCTGGCGCTCGTCTTCCTGGCGCCCGGCAACCCGGACAACGCGTTGCTGTTCGTTTTCGCCGGCTACGCGGTCTCGTTCTTCGTCCGGCCCCTCGGCGCGGTGGTCTGCGGCTTCCTCGGGGACCGGATCGGACGCCAGAAACTGCTGGTCTTCGTCATCCTGCTCATCAGCGTGGCCACCGCAGGCATCGGACTCCTGCCCGCGTACTCGGCGATCGGCGTCGCCGCACCCATACTGCTTGTGCTGCTGCGGATGCTGCAGGGCTTCTCCGTCGGCGGCGAGGCTGCCGGTGCCATGACGTTCCTGGCTGAGCATGCCCCCGAAGGCAAGCGCGGCATCATCACTTCCTACGCACAGATCGCATCCTTCGCGGCGCTCCTCACCGGCACCCTCGTGGCGTTCTCCATGTCGCCGTGGCTCAGCCAGGCGGCCATCGACGGCGGCGGGTTCGGCGCCTTTGCGTGGCGCATCCCGTTCCTTGTCGCCATCCCCATGGGCATCATCGGCTGGTACATCCGCAAGGCCATCAGCGACACCCCCAACTTCGTGAAGCTGAAGGAAGAGGGCGGCCTGTCCAAGAACCCCCTCAAGGAAGCGTTCAGGTCCGCCGAACACCGCCGTGCCATGGTCCTGGCCCTGTTCATCCCGCTGATGAACGGCTCCGGCTACTACGTCCTGTTCTCCTACATGCCCACGTTCCTGAAGGGCAAGCAGCTGAACTTCACCATCGGTGAGGCGCTCATCGTCACCGCCTGCAGCCTCGTCGCCATCTGCATCGCCATTCCGTTCATGGGAGCCCTGTCGGACCGTGTGGGACGCAAGAAGGTGATCGCCGGCTCGGCCATCGCCATGGCAATCGTCGGCATCCCGGCCTACGCCCTGATCGCCACCGGCAACATGGGCCTCGCCATCCTCGGCGCCTGCATCATGGCGGTGGTCTTCGCCGGGCACACCGCCGTCATCCACATCCTGATCGTGGAACTTTTCCCCACCCGCGTCCGCTACTCCGCCTACGGCCTTGGCTACAACGTTTCCTCGGCCCTGTTCGGCGGCACGGCCCCGCTGCTGATGACCTGGCTCATCTCGAGCACCGGCAACATCTACATGCCCGCGTTCTACGCCGTCATCACGGCTCTCGGCACCCTCGCGGCGGTCAGCACGGTCAAAGACCGGGCCCATGTGCCGCTCCGGGACGCCTGACCCGCAGCCGTACCTGATCCACTCCGCCGGCAAATCCATAGCACGTTTGGCCGGGTCCCGTTCCGGGGCCCGGCCGCCCAACCCTTCACTGGAGACCTGATGCCCTTTTCCGACTACACCACAGCCCTCGTCACCGGCGCTTCCACCGGCATGGGAGCCGCCATCAGTGAACGGCTTGCCAAACGCGGCCTGACCGTCCACGCCGTCGCCCGCAACCAGGAGCGGCTGGACGAACTGGCGGACCGCACCGGCGCCGTGCCGCACGTCGTCGACCTCACCGACACCAAGGCCCTCGCCGCAGCGATTCACGGCCTCAAGGTGGACGTACTGGTGAACTGCGCAGGCGTCTCCCGCCCCGGCAACATTCTGGATTCCTCCGAGGACGACGTCGACGAACTGGTGGACGTCAACCTCCGCGGTCTACTTCACCTGACCCGGCTGATCCTGCCCGGCATGGTGGAGCGCGACCTCGGCCACGTGGTCAACATCAGCTCCATTGCCGGCGTCTACAACTTCTACGGGCACACGGTTTACCACGCAACGAAGGCAGCGGTGCACCAGATTTCCCGCCAGCTCCGGAACGACACGGTGGGCAAGCGGATCCGCGTCACCGAGATCTGCCCCGGCCGGGTGGAGACGGAGATCTTCGGCCGCAACATGGGCGGCACGCCCGAGGCCATGGAGGAAGCGTGGCAGACATACTACGAGGGCTTCGAATCGCTGACCACCGATGACATCGTCAACGCCCTCGACTACGCCATCGAAGCTCCGGCCCACGTGAACCTTGGAATGATGGAAATCATGCCCACGTTCCAGGTCCCCGGCGGCCTGGTGTTTGACCGCCGCTAGCCTGCGCGCGCCATGGGCCGTCAGCATCCATGTTCCGAAGGATGGCCCTGCGGCAACGGCGACTGTGCAGCCGCCCCATCAAACAGGGTGATTCTGGACGAACGCCCATTGGGGGAGTACGGCCGGTTTCCTAGCCTTGGGGTAGACCTTTTCACTACCAAGGATGGGATTCAACGATGAAGCGCATCGCACTGCTCCGAGAGCGAGTGGCCACCTCCGGCGCCACAGGCACCCACTGCCCGGTATCCGGGCTGTGGGCTCCTGACGACGCACCGCATGACGGACAGACTTTTTTTGAAGGACACATTTTCCCGTCCTACAACGGATCGCCCACCCTCTGGCGCCGCAACACGGCGGGCGCAACCTCGCGCTGAGGCTGCGGCGCTAGCGCTCCAGGCGGAAGCCCAGTTTGATGGTTACCTGCCAGTCGGCCACCTTGCCGTCGGCCAGGTGGCCGCGGATTTCCTTGACCTCGAACCAGTCCAAGTTGCGGAGGGTCTTCGCGGCCTCGGCAATCCCGTTGCGGACGGCGGCGTCGACGCCCTCATTTGAAGTTCCGACAATTTCAGAAATGCTGTAGGTGTGATTCGACAACTTCGCTCCTCATAATCTCCATTGACACCCGGAACTGCGGGCCGTCCCTGCAGATTAGCGGACGAAGGTCGGAACGACTAGGGGTTCGCCGCGTCAGTGGCCGCCGCGGTGATTGCTGCAGTGATTGCTGCAGTGGCCGCCGCAGGACACCATCGCGGTGAGGAACCCTGCAGTCAGTGCTCAGCGGTCGGGGCCGGCGGGAAGCGGGCCGTGCGGTATCCCGGGCCCGAACACCGGGCCCGGCTCCGGACGTTTCGCCTTCAGGCCCGGGCCGGTGGGACGCTGCCTCACCCGGCGCAGCACCCACGGGAACAGGTAATCCCTGGCCCAGACCAGATCGCTGCTTCTGGCCTGCCTCCAGCTGCTGGTGGGCAGCACCTTGGGCTGCATGGGCTGCAGGGTATGGGGCACGTTCAGCGTCTCGAGCACCATGGCCGCGATGGTGTGATGGCCCAGGGGCGAGAAGTGCAGGCGGTCCGGATCCCACATTTGCGAACCGGTCAGCTGGCGAAGGCTCCACAGGTCGGCCACCACGCCGTCGTGGCTGGCCGCGATGGTGCGGAGATTTTCGTTGAAGATGGCCACCCTGCCGCGGATGCGGTTGAACACCGGGGTGTTGCCCCAGTCCGGTCCGGTGAAGAGCACCACCGTTGCGCCGGTGGCGCTGAGCAGCCTTATTGCCGGGTCCAGTTTCTCGGCCAATTTGTCCGGGTCGCTGCCCCGGAACACGATGTCGTTGCCGCCCGCGGAGAGCGTGACCAGGTCCGGCTTGAGTTCAAGTGCCGGACCCAGCTGGTCATCAACGATCTGCTGGAGCAGGAGACCCCGGACCGCGAGGTTGGCGTAGGCAAAGTCCGCGTGGCCCAGGCTCAGCTCTTCCGCGACCCGGTCAGCCCAGCCCCTTACGCCGCCGGGGCTCCGCGGCTCCGGATCGCCGTAGCCCTCGGTGAAGGAATCCCCCAGCGCCACGAAGCGGTTCCACGGGTGGGGCACGGGGGTGTGGGCCGCGGAGGGTTTCCGCGCAGGTCCGGGAATGCTGAACGTGCTCACCCTCCCATCGTGACCCCCTGTTTCCGCGGAAAACAGGGCCGAAGGGCGCAATTCACCCTGCCCGGCGAAGGCTGATGGTGATGCCTGCTGCCACGAAGCCGGGCGGAGGAAATACCAAGGGGGGTATATGATAGGGGAGTCCTGAAGCCACGGAGGAAGCAATGGAACTCGATCCCGCCGACATGAAGCCTGTCATCAACCGGCTGCGCCGTGCGCAGGGGCAGCTCGCGGCTGTGACCCGGATGATCGAGGAGGGCCGTGACTGTAAGAGCGTGGTCACGCAGCTGGCAGCCGTTTCCAGCGCCCTTGACCGTGCCGGATTCTCCATTATTGCCACCGGACTGCAGCAGTGCATGCAGCAGGAGGACCCCAGCCTCGACCGGGCTGAACTGGAGAAGCTCTTCCTCTCCCTCGCCTAGGCCGTCAGGCGCTCTTCGCCTCGAGTACGTAGGTCTTCAGGTCATCCAGGGTCTGCTGCATGTGGGCATCCATGGCCGCGCGGGAGCGCGCGGCGTCCCGTGATTCCAAAGCCTCGGCAATCGCCTGGTGGTGGCCGATGGCGTGCTCCTGGATGTCCCGGACCTTGGAGGTTTGTGTCCGGCGCTTCTCCAGCACCCGGTGCAGCGGCTCGAACAGGACGGCTACAAAAACATTTTCGGAGGCACGCAGGATCACGTCGTGGAAGGCGAGGTCAGCTTCCACGAACGCGGGCAGGTCGTCGGACTGGTGAGCCTTGCGCATGGCCGCCACGTAGCCGTGGAGTGTCTTAATCTCGGCGTCGCTGATGCGTCCGGCCGCCAGTTCGCAGGCGCCGGTTTCCAGCATCCGGCGGAGCTCAATCAGTTGGACCGCTGCGGACGCATCATTCTTGCCCTCTGAAGCCGCGCGGAGGACTGCCTCCAGCGAGGCCCAGCGGTTGAGCGGATTGACGAACGTGCCCCGTCCCCGCTCCACGCTCAGGATGCGCTGCGCTTCCAGCGTCTTCATCGCCTCGCGCACGGTCATGCGGCTGACTTCGTGTTTCGCGCTCAGTTCCAGCTCGCCCGGGACGCTGGCCCCGGGCGGGAACTCGCCGGCAATGATCCGGTCCAGGAGTTCATCGGCCACCACGCCGACCAGTGATTTCCGTGCCAACTTTCCCCCGTTCCGCAATGAGCGACGATTTGTCCGACAAGTCTACTTGCGCGTCCCTGTGCCTTGTGCCACACTAGCATTCAAATGTTAGATGTCAGACATCTTACAAGTACCTACCCGCAGCAGAGATTTCATACACAACGGAGTGCAAAGTGCCCCTTGAAGCAGATGTACTGGCCGCCTTCCCGGCAGAGATCCAGATTCCCGCTGAGCTGGTTGCCAACGCTGTAGCGGCGTCATCGGCAGACTCGCCCCGAGTACTCGTAGTGCTCGACGACGACCCCACCGGCACGCAGTCCGTTGCGGACCTGCCGGTCCTCACCCGCTGGGACGTTGCCGATTTCACCTGGGCCTTTGCGGAGGGCAAGCCTGCCGTCTACGTGCTTACCAACACGCGCAGCCTGGACCCTGCCGAGGCCGCGTTGCGAAACGAGGAAATCGTCCGCAACGCCCTGGCTGCCGCGGGCGCCACCGAGGGAGAACGGCTCCGGCTGGGGTTTGTCAGCCGCAGCGACTCCACCCTCCGCGGCCACTACCCGCTGGAACCGGATGTCATCGCCGCCACCGTGGCCGCTGTCAGCGGCGAGAAGACCGACGGCGTGGTCATCATTCCGGCGTTCCCCGACGCCGGCCGCGTGACCATCGGGGGCGTGCACTACATGCGCGGCACCGGGGACGACGCCGGCAAGCTGACACCCGTGGCCGAGACCGAATTCGCCAAGGACGCCTCCTTCGGCTTCGCCAACTCCGAAATGGCCAAGTATGTCGAGGAGAAGTCCAAGGGGCGCTTTGCCGCGGACTCCGTGATCGTCCTGGACCTCAACATCATCCGCGCCGCGGGACCGGACGGCGATCCCACTGTTTCCGCCAAGGCAATCGCGGACGCCATCGAGTCCGCCACAAACTCCACCCCGATCGTCGCCGACATCGTGTCCGAAAACGACCTGCGCGCCCTCTCGCTGGGCCTCGAGGAAGCCGAACGCCGCGGCAAGAAACTGCTTTACCGCGTGGGCCCGCCGTTCGTCCGCGCCCGGATCGGCCAGGAAATCCGCGCCGAGCTCAGCGGCGAAGAGGCCTACGCCGGCAACAACCCTTCGGAAGCCGGCGGGCTCATCGTGGTCGGCTCACACGTCGGCGTCACTACCCGCCAACTCAAGGCACTCACTGAACAGCACAGCGCCGCGCGCATTGTGGAGATCGACGTCGAACGACTCCTCGCTGCCGAAAACGTAGCGGACGCCTACCTCGACACGGTAGTGGCCGCCGTCGTCAACGCCCTGCACAGCGGCGACGTCATCGTCCACACCAGCCGCCTGCTCATCAGGACCGACGACGCCGCCGAAAGCCTGCGGATCGCCCGCACGGTGTCCGCCGCCGTCGTCGCCGTCGTGAACCGCACGCTCAAGACCTTCCCGCCGCGCTTCGTGATCGCCAAGGGCGGCATCACGTCCTCGGACGTCGCCGCGCACGGCCTGGAAATCCGGCACGCCATTGTCCGCGGCCCCATGCTCCCCGGCATCGTGAGCCTGTGGGAGCCGGTGGACGGCCCCGCCAAGGGCATCCCGTACATCGTCTTCGCCGGCAACGTGGGGGACGACCAGTCCCTCGCCGACGTCACCCGCAAGCTCAGCAACACCTTCTAATCCCCACCTGCCCCCTGCCCCCTGCCCCCTGACCTCGCAAGCTCGGCCAGGGAACCCGGCAGGTGTGGGCCCACACCACACACCGCATTCAACGGAGAACACCATGACCAGCAGCTACACCATCACCGTTCTTGGCCTTGGCGCCATGGGCCTGCCCATGGCCACCCGCCTGGCCAGCCAGCTCACTGTCCACGGCTTCGACATCGCCGAGCCGCGCCTGAAGCTCGCCGAAGAAGCCGGGATCCGCACCTTCGCCTCCGCCCGCGAAGCCTCCGAAGGTGCCGACGCCCTGCTCCTGGCAGTGCGCAACGGCGAGCAGCTCAACGACGTCCTCTTCGGCGAGAACGGCGTGGCCTCCGTGCTCAAGCCGGGCGCCGTGGTGATCCTCGGCAGCACCGTGGGCACCGACGCCATTCCGGCCACCGTGGACCGCCTGGCCGAATACGGCGTCGAACTGGTGGACGCGCCCCTGTCCGGCGGCCCCAAGCGCGCCGGTGAAGGCGACCTGCTGATCGTGGTGGGCGCCTCGCCCGAGGCGCAGGAAAAGGCCCGCCCGGCCCTGGAACTGCTGGCCTCCACCCTCACCGTCGTGGGCGACAAGCCCGGCGACGGCCAGGCCCTCAAGACCGTCAACCAGCTCCTCTGCGGCGTCCACATCGCTGCCGCAGCCGAGGCCCTGGCCCTGGCCGACGCCCTCGGCCTGGACCAGGAAAAGACCCTCAAAGCCCTCGAAGCCGGCGCCGCCGGATCCTTCATGCTCTCCAACCGCGGCCCGCGCATCCTCGAGGCCTACACGGAGGAAGGCGCCGAGGTGCTCAGCCGCCTGGACATCTTCGTCAAGGACATGGGTATCGTGGGCAAAGCCACCCGCGCCGCCGGCCTCGCCGCTCCCGTCGCGGCAGCAGCCGAGCAGCTGTACCTCCTGGGCCAGGCCCAGGGCCTCGCCGCAGCAGACGACTCCGCCGTCATCAAGGTTGTCGCCCCCACGAAGCGCACCGCCTAACCCCGCTCCCTCCCCCGGAGTTTTTGTCCAGATAATGCGACTTAGAACGCCCTTTGGCGCCATTATCTGGACAAAAACTCCACAATAACTGAAGCCCGACGACGGCGGTCCCCCCTCCGCCGTCGTCGAACCACCGTCCGGCCGTTCTGGCCTGTCAAAGGAGACAATCCGCAATGAACCCCCTGATCAACTCCTTGATGGTGCGGGCGGCTGACGCCCCCGTCATCAAGCCGGCCGTGGAGCTGGGTACTCCGCTGCTGCTGACCATTGCCGCCGCCGGCGTCGCGCTCCTGCTGGTTATGATCATCCGTTTCAAGATCCAGGCCTTCGTGGCGCTGCTGACGGTCAGTATCCTGGTGGCCGTGGCGGCCCAGATCCCGCTCAAGGACGTGTTCACCGTAGTTTCCAACGGCGTGGGCAGCACCATGGGCAAGGTCGCCCTGCTGATCGCCCTCGGCGCCATCCTGGGCCGGATGATCGAAGTCTCCGGCGGCGTCCAGTCCCTCGCCGACCACTTCACCGCCAAACTGGGCGCCAAGCGTGTGGCCGTCGCCCTCACCGCGGTGGGGTTCCTCGTCGCGATACCGGTGTTCTTCGAGGTGGGCATCATCGTGCTCGTCCCGATCGTCTACGCCTTCTCCAAGATCGCCAACGTCCATCCCGTCAAGTTCGGCCTGCCCATGGCCGGCATCATGCTTGCCATCCACGTGGCCGTACCGCCGCACCCCGGAATCGTTGCCGGCGCCGGCGTGTTTGGCGCCGACATCGGACTGATCGCCCTGATCTCGCTGACCATCTGCGTGCCGCTCGGCTTCCTGTCCTACTGGGTCGCGTCGATCATGAACCGCAAGGACTACGATCTGCTGCCCGCCGTCAAGGCCCAGGTGGACGAGTTCGGTTCCGCTTCCCTGGTGCACGTGGGCCACGACGGCCCCGGAGCCCGGGCGGTTGCCCCGCCGCGCCCCGGCCTGATCATCTTCCTGATCGCCGCCCCGATTTCCCAGATCCTCCTTGGCACCGTGGGAACACTGACCATCAGTAAGGACAGCGCCTGGTACGGAGTGGCGGCGTTCGTCGGCAACCCGTTCTTGGCCCTCCTGGTGGCTGTTGCGCTCTCGTTCTTCCTCCTGGCCGTCCGCCGCCAGTGGTCCCTCAAGGAGACCGGGGAAATCTTCGAAGGCGCACTGCCGCCCATCGCCTCCATCCTGATGGTCGTCGCGGCCGGCGGCGTCTTCGGCGGCGTGCTGCAGGTCTCGGGCATCGGCAAGGCACTCTCCGAAACCCTTGACACGCTGGGGGTGCCGCTGCTGCTGCTCGCCTTCATCATCTCGCTCGCCCTCCGCGCCGCCCAGGGTTCGGCCACGGTGGCCATCGTGACCACCGCTGGTCTGCTCTCCGCCGCCGTCAGCGGCGGCGGTTACACGCCGGCGCAGATCGCCGTGATCGTCATCGCCATCGGCTTCGGTTCCCTGGGCCTCTCCCATGTGACCGACGCAGGCTTCTGGGTGGTGGTGCGCTACTACGGACTCACCGTCGCGGACGGCCTCCGGACCTGGACCGTCCTCACCACCGTCCTGGGCCTGGCCGGCTTCGCCCTGACCTTCGTGGCCTGGATCCTGGTGGGAGGCCTGAGCGCCTGATGCGTGCCCGACTCGACCACCTGGTAGTTTCCGCCCTCCAGCAGGGTGCAGCCGTCCCGGCCTTCACCTGCTACGACTTCACCACCGCCCTGGCCGTGGTGGAAGCGGCGGAAGAGGCCGGCCGCGGCGCCATCCTGCTGGTGGCACCCAAGACTGCCGCCACCCCAAACGGGCTGCGGCTGATCACGGCGCTCCGCGGGCTGGCGGACGCCGCCAGCGTCCCTGTCGCGCTGCAGCTGGACCACGCCTCCGATCTGCGGGTGATAGCCGACGCCGTCGCGGCGGGGGCGGATTCGGTCCTCGCGGACGGCTCGTCGTTGCCGTACGAGGAAAACATCGCGCTGGTCCGCGAAGCGCGCGCCGTGCTGGCCGCGCAAGGCCATGCCGACGTCGTGATTGAAGCGGAACTGGGCGGCCTGGCCGGTGACGAGGACCGTGCCTTCGGTGCGGACGCGTCCGGCCCCGTGTCGATGGACACAGGCGCCGGCACCGCCGGGCTGACTGACTCCGCCCAGGTGGAGGACTTCATCGCCCGCACCGGTGCGCAGCTCCTGGCCGTGGCCGTCGGCAATGTGCACGGCAAGTACACGGGGGAACCGCAGCTGCGGTGGGACGTGCTGCAGGACATCGCAGTGCGCACCCACATCCCGCTGGTCCTGCACGGCGCCTCCGGCATCCCGGCTGAGGAACTGGTCAAGGCCGCCGCCATGAACGTGGGCAAGGTGAACTTCAACACCGAACTCCGCACCGGCGTGCTGGCCACGCTGGAAGCCCAAACCGGTTCGTACCGTGCCGACGGCGAAAACCTCCAGGGCCTGCTCGGGACCTGGAACGCCTCCGCCAAGGACTTCGCCGCCGGAGCACTGTCCACCCTCACGAAGTAAGGGAGAAGGGAGTTTTTGTCCACATATCGCGAGTTGGAGGGCCATTAGCTCGCGATAAGTGGACAAAAACTCCCGGCGGGGGAGGCTAGGATCGAGCCATGATCCCGGCCTCCCTCGTTTTCGCGTTCATCGCGGCCCTGCTGCACGTCTACATCTTCACCATGGAGTCCGTCACCTGGACCCGGCCGGCCACCTGGAAGCGCTTCGGCGTCGCCTCGCAGTCCGACGCCGAGACCACCCGGCCGCTCGCCTACAACCAGGGCTTCTACAACCTGTTCCTGGCCCTCGGTGCGCTGATCGGTGCCGTCGCAGTCCTCCTCGGCCAGCCGGCAGTGGGCTGGACCCTCATCTTCAGCTCGTGCGGTTCCATGCTGCTGGCTGCCGCCGTCCTGGCCCTGACCGGGCGGAAGTACCTCCGTGCGGCCGCCACGCAAGGCACGACGCCGCTGCTCGCCGTCGTCCTCGGCCTGCTGGGGCTGCTGCTCGCCTGAGCGCCGCCCCGGTTGTGGCCCTTGACGGATGCCCGGCGGACAATGGAAGGTACGCAGAGAATCGATCCGCGTCCACAGGGAGCGCAATGGGTGTTCCGCAGCAACGACAGTCCCAGCAGGCAGGCGATGTGCCGGACCTGCCCCCACGGGAACGCGACCCGGTGATCGACCTCGCCCGCTTCTTCTGCCTGGCCCTGGTGGTGGTAGGACACACTATGATGGTCAGCCCGGTGCTCCACCCTGACGGCACGGTGACCACCGAAAACACGCTGGCCCTGCAGGACTGGTTCGAGCCGATCATCTGGATATTCATGGTGATGCCGCTCTTCTTCGTGGCCGGCGGCATCACCGGCCTGCAGTCCTGGCGCCGGCTCAAGGCAAACGGCGGCACGGGAACGGAATTCGCCCAGGCCCGGCTGCTGCGCCTCATCCGCCCGGCCGCGGCCCTGCTGGCTGTTATGTTCGCCGGACTTTGGGCGGCGCGGCTGTTTGGCGTGGAACCCCAGGTGGTGGAGCTGATCGTCACCGGCGCCGGGATGCCGCTCTGGTTCCTCGCCGCGTATCTGGCCGCCCAGCTGAATATCCCCTTGCTGGCTGCGCTCCATGACCGGGCCCCATGGCTTGTGCTGGCCGGACTCACCACGCTGGTGGTGGCAGTGGACTGCTTCCGCGAGGCCCTGCCGCTCCTTGCCTATGCCAACATCGTCTTCCTGTGGTGCGCCGTCCAGCAGCTGGGATTCATCCTCGCCGACGCCCCCGAAGGGAGGCCCAGGGCCTCCGCGCTGGTGGGCGTCATCGTCGGCAGCAACCTCCTGCTGGGCCTCGTCACGGGCCTTGGGCTGTATTCGGGCAACATGCTGGTGAACCTGAATCCGCCCACCTTCTGTCTCCTGCTCCTTGGCGTGGCCCAGGCCGCGGCGCTGCAGCTCTCCCGTCCGGTCCTCGCCGGCGTGGCCGCGTCACGGTGGGTGCGGACGGTGGTCGGGCTGGCCGGACGGCGGGCCATGACCGTTTACCTGTGGCACCTGCCGCTGCTGGCAGCCATGTCCGGGCTGCTCCTGCTCACCGGCTTCCCCAAACCGGCGGCGGGGACCGCCGGATGGTGGTGGTCGCGGCCTCTGGTCCTGCTCGGCATCATCGTGCTCCTGATACCGGTACTGGCCGCCTTCGGCCGGCTCGAAGAACGTCCGACGGCGTCCGCGCACTCCCGCCGTCGGCCCGCCGCCGCAGTGGTGACCGCCGCCGTTGTGGTGTTCATCCCGGTGGCCGACGCAGCGATCAACGGACTCACGCTTGGACTGCTGGGCGGAGGCGCGGCGTGCTTTGCCCTGGCCGTGCTCCTGTTGGGCCGGATTCCGGTTCGCGGGCAATCGCTGCATGCCCGCCCGGAGGGCACGACCGGCGGCGCGACCGGCAGCCCGGAGGGCACGGCCAACGGCGCGCCGGGCGGGGCCGGAGGGCCATTGCCACCGGCGCCTTTAAGTGCCAATGTCGAACCATGACGGAGAACACGGTATCCACTGAAGACACGTTCAGCCCGGACGTCACCACCATCCGCAATGATGACCTCCACCGCTACGAACTGCGTGTGGGCGGCAAGTTGGCGGTTCAGTCGCGCTTTATGGACAGACCAGGGCACGTGGACTTCATCCACACGGACACCGCGGAGGATTTCAAGGGCCAGGGGCTGGCAAAGGTGCTGGCGCATTTCGCCCTGGATGACGTGGTGTCCTCGGGGAAGCGGATCATCCCGCATTGCCCCTTCATCTACGCCTACCTCAAGAAGCACGACGCTTACGAGCAGTTCATTGACTGGCCGGAACAGCCGCCCACGGATGAAGTGACGGCTTCATAGGCAACGGCGTCATAGGCAACCGGCCGGCCCCCCTGCGGCCTGGTCGAAGCCGCTGCCAGCCGCCTAGCAGCCAGCCGCCTAGCAGTCGAAGTGGGTGGCGTGTCCCTCGCCGGCGAACGATCCCACCAGCTTTTCCGCCACGTCCCGGAGCTTCTGGTTCCGGCCGCTGGAGGCTTTGGTGAGGATGGCCATTGCTTCTGCCTGCGAGCATCTGTTCTGGCCCATGATGATGCCGGCCGCAAGGTCGATGGCGGTGCGGGACTTCATGGCAGACCGCAGGTCCTCGGCCAGCTGCTGCCGGACGCCGATCCGTACCGCAAGGCGGAGCGCCTTTTCGGCGTGTGATGCGAACAGTTCGGCCTTTTGGATCGCGGTGGCATCGAAGACGTCCGGGGCCGGAGCAAAAACGTTCAGCGCTGCGGTAGCCCCTGCGTCCAGGGTGAGCGGCACACCCAGCACGCTGAGCTGACCCTGGGTGGCAATCGCCAGGCCGTATTCGGGCCAGCGGGAGTCCGTGCGCGTGTCCCGGACCAGCACCGTGGTGCCCGTCGTCATCGCATGGAGGCAGGGTCCCTCGCCGAAACTGTGCTGGATCTCGTCAAAGAGCCGGGCCTGCGGGTTGCTCCATGCCGCCGTGGTGGTCCTGTGGTGCCGGTTAAGGGTGACCGCGCAGGACACTTCGTGGCCGAGGGCGTCCGAAAGCGAAACAGCGGAAAGCTCGCAGAGCTCCGCCAGGAAGCTATTGACATCGCTACTGCTGATGACAAGATCCTGCAGCTCTCCGGCCACGGATGCGTCCAGCGTGCTCTCGTTCATACTTCAAGTCTAGGTCTGTCCGGGGCCGATTGGCCGGGGCCGGAGAGGCGGCTTGTGGCGTGGGCAACAATTTCGTATTGTTTAGGTGAGTTATGAAGCTGGCTCTTGGAAGTCTCTGTAGGAGAAGCCTTGAACCATAAACTGCGTGTGCTGGTCCGTGTGGATATTGATCCCGGACGGGTAACCCTGGAAGTCGCCGGCTGCCTGACCCAAGCCAATTACCCCGTGCTGCTGCACATCATGCGCCGCGCGCGCCGGCTCTCCCCGGAACAGGACATCACGGCAGACCTCCACGGTGCGTCGCATCTGGACCCCGAAGTCCTGATGTACCTGCGCCACATCGCCGGAAGCGCCGCTGAAGCCAACGGAAACCCCGGAGACGTGGCGACCGGCTCCGAGGCATTCCGCCTCAAACTGGCCGAGCCCGCGGAATTGCCCATCTGCCTGGAGCACGCCGGACTGTCCGGCGGCGACGAGGCCGCCCTGGACGGGGAGATCAACGCCCTCCTGGACGGCGGAACCACCCCAGGGCCCGACCCCGACGGAGTCCTGGCAGCCGCCGGTGAGCAACGCACCATCAACGGCCTGGAACTGTCCGAATACCTCGAAGGGAACATGGATCCCGCCTCAACAGTCCGGGCCATGTCAGATGATGCCCTCAGCAAATTGGCCGATGCCCTGTACCGGCATCTGGACACCCGCAACCCGTCGTTCGGTGCCCATACCTGGTACGAACTGGCGGCGGAGGAACTCCATCAGCGGCACCTCACGGAACCTGACGGTCCGTCGCCGGAGGAAGTCGCCGCCAGCTGACGGCCCGCCTCATTTGCGTCGGACACTTCGCTCCGCCCTTAGCCGTTTTCCCGGCGGGCGGATAAGGTTGGACTGACTCAGGACAGTCCGTCTTTTCCGCTCCGTTGGTCTCACTTTGGAGCCGGATCCCCACCGGGCGGCTGGCCGAACCGACCAGAATCCAGGGGGCAGCCGGGCTATGACATCGCGGCAGCTTGCCATTCGGCTGATCGTCCTGGCGACGGCCATCCTGGGCCTGAACTACATCATTTGGCGCTGGATGGTGTCCATCAACTGGGATGCCTGGTGGATCGCGGTACCGCTCGTCCTGGCCGAGACCTACTCCCTGCTGGACTCCTTGTTGTTCGGCGTCACCATGTGGCGTTACAGGCAACGGGACACCCCGCCGCCGCCGCCGGCGGGCCTGACGGTGGACGTCTTCATCACTACCTACAACGAGCCCCTGGACCTCGTGATGGGAACGGCGCGGGCAGCGAGGAGTATCGCGTACCCGCACAGGACCTGGATCCTGGACGACGGCAACCGGGCCGAACTGCGGGCCATCGCCGAAGCGGAAGGCATCGGCTGGATCACCCGGTCCGAGGACTGGGCCAACCGCCCGCGCCACGCCAAGGCCGGCAACCTCAACAACGCGCTGCTCGCCACCGACGGCGAGTTCATGCTGATCCTGGATGCCGACCAGATACCGGATCCCAGGATCCTTGACCACACCCTCGGCTACTTCAACGACCGCAGGATGGCCCTGGTGCAAACACCCCAGGTGTTCGTGAATGTCCCGCCCCACGATCCGCTGGGCAGCCAGGCGCCACTGTTCTACGGGCCGATCCAGCAGGGGAAGGACGGCTGGAACGCCGCCTTCTTCTGCGGTTCGAACGCGATCATCCGCCGGGAAGCCCTGATGCAGCTGGGCGTTATGCGCTATGTCTCGGAAACCGAGCTGGCGCTGAACAAGGCACTCCGGACGGCGGACAAGGTGGTGGCCAAGGCGAGGCGCCAGCTTGGTCCCGGGCAGGAACGGCTGGCGGCCGCCTTGTCCACGGTGGCGGCGGACCTCCGGCAGGTCCGGCGGGAACTCAGCGAAGGGCAGGCCATCGCCGACGTCACCTACCGTTTCCAGGAACGGGTGGACACAGTGGCACGGAACCTGGTCGCGGAAGACTTCGCGGCGCTGCACGCGGAGCTGAACTCCATTGAGGGGCTGTCCCGGACCATCGACGTGGACGGTTCACTCGCCGTCGTCGACGATGTCGCGCTGGACAGGCTGTCGCAACGGGACTGGTCCCCGCTGGGAGCGGTGGAAACCGTCCGCCTGCTGATCGATTCCGTCAACGCCGAGAAGGCGGGCGAGGCGCAGGCCGTCATGCCGCTCGCCACCATCTCCGTCACTGAGGACATGGCCACGTGCATGCGGCTGCATTCCCTCGGCTGGGAATCTGCCTACCACCACGAGAAGCTGGCTGACGGCCTGGCCCCGGAGGACCTCGATTCGATGCTGACCCAGCGGCTCCGGTGGGCGCAGGGCACCATGCAGGTCATGTTCCGGGAGAACCCGCTGCTGCAAAAAGGGCTGAGCCTGGCCCAGCGGCTGATGTACCTGGCAACCATGTGGAGCTACCTCGCCGGCTTCGCCGCCGTGGCCTATATCGCGGCACCGGTCATCTACCTCATCCTGGGGATCCTGCCCGTGCAGTCGCTGAGCAACGAGTTCTTCCTCCGGCTCATCCCCTTCCTGGTGGTCAACCAGGTCCTGTTCCTCGTGGTGGGACGGGGCGTGAAGACATGGCGCGGCCAGCAGTACTCGCTGGCACTGTTCCCCACGTGGATCAAGTCCGTTACCTCCGCATTCGGGAACGTGTTCCTGGGCCGGGACCTGGATTTCCGGGTCACACCCAAGACGCTGCAGGCACGCAAACGGCTGCCGTGGCACCTGGTCCGGCCCCAGCTGATCGCCATGTCTGTCCTGGTGCTGGCGGCCGCGGTGGGCGTCATCCGTTTATTGTTGGGCCAGGGGGACCTCCTGGGCAGTTCCGTCAATTTTGTGTGGATAGCCTTTGACCTGCTGATCTTCAGCGTGGTCATCCAGGCCGTTCGCTACCCCGGCTACGATGCCTGGCTGGACAGCACCAAAAAGAAAGAAGGAAATCCGTGATCGAATTCAACAACGAGACCCTGGCGAACGGAGTGGGCGTGATCCGTCCCGTCGGCCGGCTCAACATGGTCTCGGCGCCGCACCTGGGCGCCAACATCGATGCGCTCATCAGTGACGGCACGGTCCGGCTGGTGGTGGACCTGGCCGGTACTGATTTCATTGACTCGTCCGGCCTGGGTGCCCTGATCACGGGCCTGAAAAAGACCCGGCAGGCGGGCGGCGACCTTCGGCTGGCCAACCCCACGGCGCAGATCACCGCGGTCCTCGAAATGACCAACCTGAACAAGGTGCTGCAGCCGGTGTCCTCCGTGGACGGGGCCTATTGATGGGCAGCCGGTTCAGCCTGCGTGCCGCGGCCGTTCCCGACAGCCTGGAACTGGTCCATGACCTGCTCGGCGAGCTCTGGGAGGGCGAACCCGGGATCGAACCCATGGACCGCATCAGGTTCGAAACCGCGCTGATTGAGGTGGCATCCAACATCATTGAGCACTCCCGGCCTGCCGGCGCCGACCCCGTGCGCTTCGTCCTCACGCTCGAGTGCGAACCGGAGCGGCTCTACGCAGAGTTCACGGACAACGCCAGGCCGGCAGGCATAGACCTGTCCAGAGCCGAATTGCCGGACGACCTGTCCGCGAGCGGACGCGGGCTGGCCCTCGCCAAGGTGGCACTGGACCAGTTTTCCTATGCCAAGGAGGAAGACGGGAACCGGTGGACGTTGCTCTGCCGCCGCGAGTCGGAGGCCACCGCCCCGCAGTAGCCGCATATTCTGCCTCAGTCGCAGCCCGGGCGACAGTCAATGACGTCTGTTTGAGCGGCAAGAACCCCGGATTTCCGCCAAAAAATCAATTAGCTCACAAAAGTTTGACTAAAAGGTTCCCCTAAGTAAGGCTTGCCTTGCTACGTTAGCGCGCCCAACCGCCTACCAAAGGAAAACCTGTGACGCTGTTGCCCCGTGTGGATGATGAGATCCTGGACCTGCCTGCCCCGACTGCCGGGCATGATTTCGGCTCCCGGGTGGAACTTGCCCTCTCCGCCACCAACCACCTGTTCAACTCCCGCAACGCGCCCCGCTACGTGGCGCAGGTGCTCCAGGGCGTCAATGCCGTGGCCACCAAGCTGGAGCGGACCACCAAGCCGTTCACCGGCGTCGGGCCCGAGGAACTCAAAGCACGCGTCGGCGGGGTTGACCTGGACCGCCCGCTGCCGGACACTGCTGCCGCGCTGGCGGAACTCGAAGAGGTTTACCTGCAGGACGCCGTCTACTTCCACGACGCGAAGTACGCCGCCCACCTGAACTGTCCCGTGGTCATTCCGGCGCTGGTGGGGGAGAGCATCCTCTCCGCGGTGAATTCGTCCATGGACACCTGGGACCAGAGCGCGGGTGCCACCATGATCGAGCGCCGGCTCATCGACTGGACGGCGGAGCGGCTGTCCCTCGGCGACGCGGCGGACGGCGTCTTCACGTCAGGCGGCAGCCAGTCCAACTTCCAGGCGCTGCTCATCGCGCGCAACCACGCGGTGGCCGGGCTGCGGAAGCTTCCCGGCAATGAGGCCCTCCGGCTGCCCGGGCTGCTGGACAAGCTGCGGATTTTCTCCTCCGAGGACAGCCACTTCAGCATCCGCAAGTCCGCGTCCATGCTGGGCCTGGGCTACGACGCCGTCGTGCCGGTCGCGTACGGGCCGGACCACCGCATGGACCCCACCGCCTTGGCCGCCACGCTCGCGGAGACCGCCAGCTCCGGGCTTGTCCCCATGGCCGTGGTGGGAACAGCCGGGACAACCGACTTCGGCGCGGTGGACCCGCTCGCCGAACTTGCCGCGCTCGCCAAGGCCTACGGCGCATGGTTCCACGTGGACGCCGCCTACGGCGGCGGGCTGATGGTCTCCGGCCGCTACGGACACCGCCTGGATGGAATCCGGCTGGCCGATTCGGTCACGGTGGATTATCACAAAACGTTCTTCCAGCCCGTGAGCTCCAGTGCCCTGCTGGTGCGGGACACCGCCATGCTGCGGCACGTGACGTACTACGCGGACTACCTGAACCCGGAGAGCGCCGCGCTGGCGGACATCCCCAACCAGGTGGACAAGAGCATCCAGACCACCCGCCGCTTTGATGCCCTCAAGCTCTGGCTTACCCTGCGGATCATGGGAGCCGACGCGGTGGGTGCCCTGCTGGACGAAGCGATCGACCTTGCCGCCCGCACCGGGCAGGCACTGGACGCGGACCCCGACTTTGAGCTCGTTGCCAAGCCGCAGCTCAGCACGCTGGTGTTCCGCTACCGCCCGGTCCTGGCGGACGGTACCCGCCTGGACGAGGATGCGGCGGACGCCCTCAACCCGGCCATCAGGGCAGCCGTGTTCGCCTCGGGTGCGGCCGTGGTGGCCGGAACCAAGGTGGCGGGCCGGCATTACCTGAAGTTCACCCTGCTGAACGCCGAGGCCACGCCTGAAGACATCAACGCGATCATCACCCTGCTCCGCAGCACCGGCGCAGCCCTGCTGGCCGGACAGGAGGCGGCAGCATGAGCGCCGCCAAGTCCAACACTGCTGCAGCCGGAACCGGCACCGCCAGCGCAGGCCGCATTTACGACTTCGCCGGAATCGGCGTCGGGCCCTTCAACCTGGGGCTCGCCGCGCTCACCGAACCGGTGGACGGCGTGGATGCGGTGTTCCTGGAACGCCGCGATTCGTTCGAATGGCACCCCGGGATGATGCTGGAGCCGGCCCATCTGCAGGTCCCCTTCATGGCCGACCTCGTGACGCTCGCGGACCCCACGTCCCCGTATTCGTTCCTGAACTTCCTCAAGCAGACCGGCCGGCTCTACCGCTTCTACATCCGGGAAAACTTCTACCCGCTGCGCGCCGAGTTCAACCAGTACTGCCAGTGGGTGGCCGGCCAGCTCGCTTCGGTGCGCTTCGGCACGGACGTCCGGGAGATCACGTACGACGACGGCGTGTACACACTGTCCGTGGACGGTCCCGCGGGGTCCGAGGTGCTGCGCGCGCGGCGGCTGGTGCTGGGCACCGGAACGTCGCCCCACGTGCCCGCGGCCTGTGACGGAATAATCGGCGCGGCGGCCAACGACAGAGGGGGACTGGTCCTCCACAACGCCGATTACCTGTCGAGGAAGGCTGAACTGAAGACGCAGCGGAGCATCACCATCGTGGGCAGCGGCCAGAGCGCCGCGGAAATCTACTACGAGCTGCTGCAGGAGATCGACGTCCACGGGTACCAGCTCAACTGGGTCACCCGTTCCGGCCGGTTCTTCCCGCTGGAGTACACCAAGCTCACCCTGGAAATGACGTCGCCGGAATACGTGGACTATTTTCATGGGCTCCCGCAGGAACAGCGCGACGGCCTCATCAAGAGCCAGAAAAACCTCTACAAGGGCATCAACTCCGAGCTCATCGATGCCATATACGACCTGCTGTACGCCAAGAGCCTCTCCGGGATCGTGGATACCCGGCTGCTGACGCACTCGGCGCTCACCGGGGCGTCGTGGGACCCGGCAGCCGGGTCCCACACCCTGGCGCTGCGGCACGAGGAACAGGGTGCTGACTACTCGCTGGACACCGAAGCCGTGGTCCTTGCCACCGGCTACGGCTACCGCGAGCCGGAATTCCTTGCCGGCGTGCAGGACCGGATCGCACGGGACAGCACCGGCAGGTTCGCCGTCGAACGCAACTACAGCACCGGCGTCGAACCCGGCGAGATCTTCGTCCAGAACGCCGAGCTCCACACCCACGGCTTCGTCACGCCGGACCTGGGCATGGCGGCCTACCGCAACTCGTGCATCCTGCGCGAGATCACCGGACGCGAGGTCTATCCCGTGGAGCGCAGCATCGCGTTCCAGGAGTTCGGCGTGCAGGAGCAGCCGGAGTTCCCGGCCGGCGTCCGCGAACCCGGCGTCCGCGAACCCGTCGTCCGCGAAGCGGCTTTTGGTGAATCGGCGGGGGTGCACGCATGAGTTTCACTTTCCGCTGTTTCGACCCGGAAGCCGATGCGGAACTCCTCCACAGCTGGGTGACCCGGCCGTACGCCGCCTTCTGGGGGATGCAGTCCGCTACCGTGGACGACGTTGTGGAGGAATACTCCAAAATCCAGTCCAGCGGGCACCACCATGCGCTGCTGGGGCTCGACGGCGGCGTCCCCGCCTTCCTGATGGAGGAGTACCTTCCGGTGCTGTCGCCGCTGGCGGGCCTGTACGCCGTCCTGCCTGGGGACATCGGGATGCACCTCCTCGTTGCCCCGCCGGACGGCCCGCCGCGGACCGGCTACACCGCCGCCGTGATGGAAAAGGTCCTGGACAGGCTCTTTGCCAAGGACAAGGTGGACCGGGTGGTGGTTGAGCCCGACGCCCGGAACCACAAAATCCATGTCCTCAACGCGCGGCTGGGTTTCCAGCCCGCCGGGGAAGTGACCCTTCCGGACAAGCAGGCGCTCCTCAGCTTCTGCACCCGTGAGGCCTTCCACTCGGCCCGCGCAGCCCTACACTCATCCCCGATCCACCAGGGAGCATCGCTATGACCACCGCTGAACTTGAATCCGTCCTGACCGCAGGCAACGCCGCAACCCATCTGACGCCGGAACGCTGGGCGGCCGCCAACCGGCATCTGGTCCGCAAAGCGCTCGCCGAGTTCTCCCACGAACGGATCCTCAGCCCGGAACGGACCGGCGCAGGGGACCCGTCCGGGAGTACAGGCCACGAATACCGGGTGCTCAGCGATGACGCCTCGGTTGAATACCGGTTCTCGGCCAGGGTCCTGCACCTCGACCACTGGTCCGTCGACGCCGCCTCCATCAGCTGCAGCCGCGAGGGCCAGGACGCGCCGCTGGATGCGCTCCGGTTCATCACCGAATTCCGCGACGCCTTGAGAATCCGGGAGGAGATGCTCCCGGTCTACCTCGAGGAGATCAGCAGCACGCTCTCCAGCCACGCGTACAAGCAGTGGATGGGCCAGCCGTCGTCCGCTGAACTGGCAGCCGGCGTGACCCGCGGAGCGGACGTCGCCACGGACTTCCAGACCATTGAACGCAGCATGACCGAGGGCCACCCCTGTTTCGTGGCCAACAACGGCCGGCTGGGTTTCGGCATCAGCGACTACCGTGCGTTTGCTCCGGAAACCGGCGCCCCCGTGCAGTTGGAATGGATCGCGGTCCACCGGACCAGGGCCGTGTTCACCTCCAGCGAGGGCCTGGACTACGCCGCCCACCTTGACGCCGAACTGGGGGCGGGGGCCCTGGCCTACTTCGACGCCGAACTCGGCGCGCTCGGGCTCGACCCGGCCCGGTACTTCCTGATGCCGGTGCACCCGTGGCAGTGGGAGAACAAGCTGACGGTGACTTTCGCCGCCGAGATCGCCCAGCAGCACATCGTCCACCTCGGGACCGGGGCGGACAGCTACCAGGCGCAACAGTCCATCCGGACCTTTTTTAACACGGCCGCACCAGAAAAGGCCTATGTGAAGACGGCCATGTCCGTGCTGAACATGGGTTTCATGCGTGGCCTGTCGCCGCAGTATATGAAGGCAACACCGGCCATCAACGACTGGCTCCAGGAACTGATCGTCAGCGACGAGGCCCTGCAGGACCGCGGGCTCGCCATGATCCGCGAAGTGGCCGCCATCGGGTACCACAACGGTTACTACGAGGCGGCATCCGCGAAGGGTTCGCCGTACCGGAAGATGCTGTCCGCCCTGTGGAGGGAAAGTCCCCTGCCGCTGCTTGAGGACGGACAGCAGCTGGCCACCATGGCCTCGCTCCTGCACGTCGACGCGGCGGGTAAACCCATGGTGTCAGCACTGATCGAACGGTCCGGCCTGCAGGCCGGGGAGTGGCTGCGCCGGTACTTCGAGGCGTACCTCGTCCCGCTGGTGCACTGCCTGTACCGCTACGAGCTGGCGTTCATGCCGCACGGCGAGAACGTGATCCTGGTCCTGGAAAACGGCGTGCCGGTCCGGGCGGTCATGAAGGACATCGCCGAGGAAATCGTGGTGATGGGGGACAGGCTTGACCTGCCCGAGGCCGTGTCCCGGATCAAGGTCGATATCCCCGACGGCGAGAAGGTGCTGGCCATCTTCACCGACGTGTTCGACTGCATCTTCCGGTTCCTCGGCGCCCTCCTGGAGGAGGACGGCGTGCTCGGCGGCGACGAATTCTGGCGCATCGCGGCCGCGGCCGTTCACGGCTACCAGGCAGAGCACCCGGAACTGGCGGACCAGTTTGCCCGCCACGACCTGTTCGCGCCGGACTTCCAGTTCTCCTGCCTCAACAGGCTGCAGCTGCGCAACAACCAGCAGATGCTGGACCTCACGGACCCGTCCGGAGGCCTGCAGATGGCCGGCAGGCTGGAGAACCCGCTGGCGAAGTTCGCCTAGGGATGCCCGGCCGGCGGGCCCGCCAGCAGCGCGGACGGGCCCGCCCGGCTAGGATCTTGCCATGACGGAACAAGTTCCCGGACCCACAGCCCTGATCACCGGCGCCACGGCTGGCCTTGGCGCCGAATTCGCCCGCCAGCTGGCAGAGCAGGGCCACCATCTGGTGCTGGTCGCCCGCGACAGGGAGCGGCTGCGGGCGGCCGCGCACGAACTCGAGAACAACTACAGCATCACCGCCGAGGTGCTTTCCGCGGACCTGACGGACGATGCCGGGGTGGCCGCCGTCGTCGAACGCCTGTCCGACGCGTCACGGCCGGTGGAAATCCTGGTCAACAACGCCGGGATCGGGCTGCTGAAGCCTTTCGACAAAAACAGCATGGAGGAGGAACGCCGGCACCTCCGGCTCCATGTCCAGACGCCCATGGAACTGTGCCACGCGGCCCTGCAGGGCATGCTGGCGCGCCATTCAGGCAGGATCATCAATGTGGCCAGCGTCGCCGCCTTTGCCAACCGGGGGAGCTACTCGGCGGCGAAGGCCTGGCAGGTGACCTTCAGCCGCTGGGCCAACCTGGCCTATGCCGGCAGCGGAGTGAAGGTCACGGCGGTGTGCCCCGGCTTCACCCACACCGAATTCCATGACCGCATGGGCATGGACAAAACGGTGGCCCCGCGCTGGCTGTGGCTCTCCGCCGAACGGGTGGTCCGGGAAGGGCTGGCGGACAACGACCGCGGCCGTGCCGTTTCCATCCCCACGAAGCGGTACAAGATAGTGGCCACCGTTTCGCGCATGCTGCCGGCGCGGTTCACCTCAGGTCCGGCGAAGAGGCCCGCGAAGTAGGCGACGTGGGTCAGTTAATCCGGCGCCGCCGCCGGACCAGCACGATGACCACAATGCCGACCACCGCTCCGACAACCGTTTCCACGGCCCGTTCGGTGATGAGGACGTACGGATCCGCGGGAGCGGCAAGCTGCGTCATGAGCAGGATCACGGGCGTGAAGGACACCATGGCGAGGCCATAATGCCGGGTCATGAAAAGCTCGGTGGTGAACTGGAAGATGATCACCAGCAACGCCAGCACGGCGGCTTCCGCCCCCGGAAAGACCTGTAGCGGGGCCCACGGGGCCGGCAGAAGCACGACGGCGACCAGTACCAGCCCGAGGAAAGTCCCCATGATGCGGTGGAGCCCGCGGTGCACGCTGCTGGGCAGGTCGGCCCCTGCGAGGGGAACCGCGGCGGCGGCCATGGCCCAGTGCGGGTGGCCGCTGCCGCTCAGGACGCCGATGGCACCGGCGGCTCCCACGGCCACGGTGTATCGTGCCGCGTGGATCATGGCAGCCTGCCTGCGCGGTCCGCGCAGGGGTACCGCAGTCCGGACCGCTCCGGGCTGCCACCTGCGGCCGCGGACCCAGCCGCCGAACCCGATAACCAATGAGAACGCAGCGGAGGCGGCGGCGATGAGCAGCGCCGCGAACCAGGGAACCGTCGTGGGGACGGATGCGCAGGCGCCCAGGGCAAGGATGCCGAAGAACGGACCGTTGGGCTTCAGGTTCACCCGGTCGGAGAACACCGAGCCGACGCCGGCCAGTACGGCTTCCACGCCCACCAGCCACCACGAATGGAGGTGGTTGACGGACAGGACGATGCCCACGCCAACCCCGCTGAGCAGGACGAGTGCGGCCTGCGCCTGGTGCGCGAGGCGGAGCTGGTGCGGCTCAGACCGTCCATACATCCCCGTCAGGGCGCCGAAGACGGCGTAGATGATCAGTTCAGGGCGGCCCAGGAAGAGCAGCGCCAATGACGGAACAGCCACACTCACGGCGACGCGAAGCGCCGATAGGTGATCGTTGTTTGCGGGGCCAAGCCGATGCAGGGCGCGGAGATGCCGCATGCCGGCGTCGATCATGCGTACCTCCCTTCTTCTGTGCTTGCTGCCGTCAAAAAGTCTGCCAGACGCGCGAGAGGCCTGCTTTGCACGCTGTCACAAAGGAACATCGTGCAAAGCAGGCCTCACCGGGCGGGGGTCTGGACTACAGGGTCGGTCAGACCTTGGCCGGAACCTTTTCGGGCTCCGGGGCCTGATCCTCGAAAGGCATGTCATCCAGGTCGATCAGCGGGTTCTCATCCTGGGTGGCCACAAGCTCATGGGCTTCAGCCTCGGTGTCCACGCTGGGCATGGAGCCCGGCAGAGGACGGTTGGCCGATTCCTTCAGGAAGTAGATCGCGACGGCGCCGATGGCAGAGGTGGCCATCAGGTAGTACGCGGGCATCATGTCGTTGCCCGTGGCCGTGATCAGCGCTGCCACGATGAACGGCGTGGTTCCGCCGAAGATTGCCACCGAGAAGTTGTAGGCGATGCCCATGGCACCGTAACGGCTGGCAGTCGGGAACTGTGCCGGGAGCGCCGAGGCCAGGTTCGCCACGTAGAACGTCACCGGGAAAGCAATCAGGGAAAGGCCGGCCAGCGTGGACCAGACTTCACCGACGCCGATCAGGAGGAACGCAGGGGTGGCCAGGACGACGGTGCTGATGGCACCGATCCAGAGCACAGGGCGTCGGCCGATCCGGTCGGAGAGCTTGCCGGTCAGCGGGATGCAGAGGCTCATGATGACCAGGACGGGGATGGTCAGCAGCGTGCCGTGCACCTCGTCGTAGCCCTTGGACTCCGTCAGGTACGTCGGCATGTAGGAGGTCAGCGCGTAGCCGGCGGTGTTCGCGGCGGCAACCAGGATCATCGCGACGATGAGGGAGCGCCAGTACGCCTTCACGATGCCCACCGGGCCCTTGGAGGCTGTGGTGTCCGAGGCGGTTGCGTCCTTGGCGAGGCTCTCCTGGGCATCCAGGGTGGCCTGGAACTGCGGGGATTCCTCAATCTTGCTACGGAAGTAGACAGCGATCAGGCCGAGCGGGCCGGCAACCAGGAACGGGATCCTCCAGCCCCATTCCTCCATGGTGCCCTGACCCAGGGTCAGCTGCAGCACGGAGACGAGGGCGGCGCCGAGGGCGAAGCCGAGGTAGCTGCCCATGTCCAGGAAGCTGGCGAAGAAGCCGCGGCGCTTGTCCGGGGCGTATTCGCTCACAAAGGTGGTGGCACCGGCGTACTCGCCGCCGGTGGAGAAACCTTGGACCAGCTTAAGCAGCACCAGCAGGGCCGCGGCCCACATTCCGATCTGCGCATAGCCGGGCAGCAGGCCGACGGCGAAAGTACTGGCGGCCATCAGCATCAGCGTGGCGGCGAGGACCTTCTGGCGTCCGATCTTGTCGCCGAGCCAGCCGAAGATGACTCCGCCCAGCGGACGGGCGATAAAGGTGGCGGCGAAGGTTCCCAGCAGGAACAGGGTCTGCACGGACTTGTCAGCCTCAGGCAGGAACACCGGTCCCATGGTGGTGATCAGGTAGCCGAACACGCCGACGTCGTACCATTCCATGGTGTTACCCACGATGGTTCCGCCGAGTGCTTTCTTAAGCATCGGCTTGTTGACGACGTTGATGTCGGAGACTTTGAGCCTGCGGCGAGGCAACAGCCTCTGCTTCTTGGCGCCTTGGGGCGAATCGCCTTGAGGCGAAACGCCGTGAGGCAAAATACGGTTGGTCCCGCGGGCGTTGTCCACGCCTGCTGAAGAGTCGGTCATGCTTCGGTCTTTGGGCATTTGGGCTGCTCCTGTGGAGGTCATTTGCTTGCGACTTGTAGCTGCCCCGCTCCGGGCAGGCTTTCAATTTTACGCGATTTCCGTGGCGTTTCCGAGTTCCGTGGCGTATGATCCCGCGTTTCAGGCCGGTATTCGGCTCAAAAGCCGAATTTGTTTTGCGCCGTTTCACCGCGCCAGCACTGGAAATCCGGCGGTGCCGGGCATCGTTACCAAACCTTTTCCGCCGACAGGCCGGAAAAACGCCAAAATGCGCCGGAATCCGGCCCCTGCACCCGGAGGCAGGCCGCGTTCGTGCAGCACAGGAATCCATCCAAAACGGGGGTTTCCAACGGACCGGATCACTGTCTAAGGTTGAGCCATGGGAACACTGATCTTTGGATAGGCTAGCGGCCGTCAGCGGTTGTACCTGCTGGCCCGTCCCGCTGCCGTATTCACCAGCCATCCGCGCTAGTTGAGGCGTACGCCCCGCATTGATCCCTCCTGGCGACCCCCGTCGTCGTGATCTCCCCACCGCGATCTTCCAGCGTGTGCGTCCGCATCTCATCACCGCCACCCGATTCCGTCCCACAAGGAGAGCTTCCATGACCGACAAAACCAACAGCCAGAACGCCGAGCCCGCAACTGACCCCAAGGCCGGGGCGCCGGCGGCAGGGGGCATCAAGTCCAAGCTGACGGACGCCCAGCGGGAAATGCTGGCCAGCAAGTCCCGTGGAGGCACCGTTTCGAAGAGCGTTTCGCACGGCCACAAACCCACGCACGCAAGCGGCAAGCAGGGCCCTGCCGAGAAAAAAGTCCGCTGGTAGTTCCTGCAGACAAGCAGTTCCAGCAGACCTAGTATTGGTGGACACTTCATTTCAACGCGGAAAGGAAGAGCGCAATGGCTGAGAAAATTCCTGGGGGACAGCTCGAGCCGGAACTGGCCAGCCACTTGGCTGATTCCATGGACGAGGTGCCGGCTCCTGAAACGGAGCCCGCCGCGGTCCCGGCCTCGGCTACTGGCCCCAAGTGGCCGGATGGAAGCGGAAAGCACAAGCACCCGAAGGACCGCGCTACCCTGCATGGCCGCGATCACGAGACTGCGGTGGGAGCCATCCACCGGACCAGCCGGCCGCAGATTCCGCACCACGATTAGGGACGCGGCACCGGACGCACTGCCGGCGATGCCCGCCATGCCCTGACGCCCACCCTGCAGGAGATGGGCGTCAGGGCATTTCCGCGCCCAAGAAGTGTCCCAGGTCAGCCGGACTCCGCCACGACGTCCTCCGCGTTCTTGTCCAGGCGCCAGCCCCGCCACACCGGATGCCGCAGCTTCCCGGCCCCGGTCCAGTCCCCGAACGTCACCTCACCCACCAGCCCGGGCGTCACCCAGTGCGCGTCCGAGGCATCGGCGGCGGGTACCTCGGTGAACGGGGAGGTCTTCCGGGACAGGGAATCCATCTGCAGCCGCAGTTCGTTCAACTCCCGGTCGCTGAAGCCGCTGCCCACGCGTCCCACGTACCGCAGTTTGCCGCCCTCGGGGATCCCCACGAGCAACGACCCCACGGAGCCTTGCCGTGACCCCTTGCCGGGACGCCAGCCGCCCACCAGCACTTCCTGCGTGCGTTCGAACTTCAGCTTCAGCCAGGACTTGCTGCGCTCGCCGCTGACGTACCGGCCGTCAAGGCGCTTGGCCATGATCCCTTCAAGTCCCAGCTCTCTGGCGCTCGCCAGAAGGTCCTCCACCTCGTGGTCGAGCACTTCGGACAGGTGCACCGGGCAGCCTGCCGGCCAGCCCAGGTCATCCAGGCGCGCCCGCCGCTTCCGCAGCGGCATCCGGCGGAGGTCCTCGCCGCCGTCGGACAACAGGTCGAACACCATCAGCCGGACCGGCGTGGCGGCCCGCGCCTTGGCGACGTCGGCTGCCTTGGTCAGCTTCATCCGCGTCTGCAGCAGCCCGAAGTCGGGCCGCCCGGAAGGCCCGACGGCGACGATCTCGCCGTCGGCGGTGAAACTCTGCTCCGGCCAGCACTTGCGGTCCGTCAGTTCCGGGTAGCTTGCGGACACGTCGTTCCCGTTGCGGCTGATCAACCGGATCCTGTCCGCATCGCCGATGATGATGGCCCGGATGCCGTCCCACTTCAGTTCGAACTGCCAGTCCAGGCCGCGAAGATCGGCAGTCGTCCCGGAGCCAGCGAGCATCGGCGAGAAATCCGGGGCGGCAGACGGTGCAGCAGTCTGCGCCGCACGTGGGGAAGCCGCGGAAGACTGCTGTGTCCTGTCCGGTTCCTTCTTTGCCGGAGCAGCTTGTTTCGCCGGGGCTCCGTGCCCCTTGCGGTCCATCAGGTGAATGAGCCACTGGGACTGTTCGGTGCCCTGCGCAGTGTCGATGTCCCGGCTGGTCCGGATCAGCGCAAACCTCTTTGTTCCACCCAGGCCGCCGCCGTCGGCCCCTGTCAGCGTGGCGATGACTTCCTTGCCCGCGATCCATTTATCGCATTCGTAGTAGCCGTGGTCCCAGACGGTGACCGTTCCGGCGCCGTACTGGCCTTTGGGGATGGTGCCCTCGAAGTCGAGGTAATCCATGGGGTGGTCCTCCGTCTGGACCGCCAGGTGGTTCTGCGTCCCGCTCGTGGGCACACCCTTCGGAAGCGCCCAGGACACCAGCACACCGTCCCGCTCCAGCCGGAAGTCGAAATGCAGCCGGCTGGCGTGGTGCTCCTGGATCACAAACCGCTCCCTGATGGTGCCGGCGTTCGGGTCTGCCCGGTGCCGGTCCGCGCTGAACGGTTCAGGGGTTCCTTCCGGGTCCCGCATGGAGCGGTATTTCTCCAGCCGCGGATCCGCGTGTCCGCCCTCGGCTGCTCCACCGTTGGCCGCTCCGCCGTGAGCCGCTCCGCCGTCGTCGGGCTTGGTGTTGCCGGACGCGCCACCGGACGTGCTGCCGCCCGCGCCGCCGCCGGAAGGTCCCTGGACGTGGCCGCCGTGGGCGGACACCGCCGCGAAGGGGTCCTTGCCGTGCTTCACGCGCCGCATGACCTCGCGGTAGTCCAGTTGCTTCAGGGCGGGCGAGGCCAGCTCACGCCAGGTCCGCGGAGCCGCCACCGTGGGCTTCAGCCGGCCCCGGAGCGAGTAGGGCACGATGGTGGTCTTGGCGGCATTGTTCTGGCTCCAATCCACCAGCACTTTGCCGGTGCGCAGCGTCTTCTTCATGTCGCTGACGGCCAGGTCGGGGTGGTCCGCCTCCAGGGCGCGGGCAAGTTCATGGGCGAAGTCGGAAATCTGGTCCGAGCTCTGCGTGCCGTCGAGGCCGGCATAGAGGTGGATGCCCTTGCTGCCGCTTGTCACGGGAACGGGATCCAGGCCCACGTCCTTGAGGATGGCGCGTGCAAGCCGGGCCACCTCGACACATTCAGCCAGGCCGGCGCCCTCCCCGGGATCCAGGTCCAGCACCAGCCGGTCGGGGAACATGGGATTCCCGTGCGGATCCACGCGCCATTGCGGGACGTGGATTTCCAGCGATCCCATCTGGGCCAGCCACGTGAGGGTGGCGGCGTCGTTGACCAGGGGGTACTGGTTGCTGCGCTCCTTATGGCGGATGGAAGCGCGCGGAATCCAGCCGGGGGTGGAGTCTTCCAGGTTTTTCTGGAAGAACATCTCTCCCGGCGCCTCGGCAGTGCCCACGCCGTTGACCCAGCGCTTCCGGGTGGCGGGCCGGTTGGCCGCGGCAGGGATCAGCACCGGGGCCACTGCGGCGTAATACGCCAGGACGTCCGCCTTGGTGGTGCCCGTCGCCGGATACATCACCTTGTCCAGGTTGGTGACCACCAGTTCGCGGCCCTGGACCCGGACACGTTCCCTACTGCCTGCCAAAGGTCTTCACCTCCGGGCAACTCTGATGTTCACTTGATCCATGAGAGCCATCTGGAAAGGCGCTATCGCATTTGGGCTGGTCAACGTGCCGGTCAAGGTCTACAGCGCCACCGAGGATCACGACATCGGGCTGCACCAGGTCCATGGCGCCGACGGCGGGCGCATCCGCTACCAGCGCCGCTGCGAAGTGTGCGGCGAGATCGTGGACTATGCGGACATCGACAAGGCCTACGAGGAGGACGGCCGCACGGTGGTCCTCACCCGGGATGAGCTCAAGTCCATCCCGGCGGAGAGCAGCCACGAGATCGAAGTGGTGCAGTTTGTCCCGTCCGAGCAGCTCGATCCCATGATGTTCGAGAAGAGCTACTACCTCGAACCCGACTCCAAGTCGCCCAAGGCGTACGTACTCCTCCGCCGGGCGCTGGAGGATACGGACAGGGTGGCCGTTGTCCAGTTTGCCCTCCGGGAGAAGACCCGGCTTGGCGCCCTGCGGATCCGGGATGACGTCCTGGTGCTGCAGTCCCTGCTGTGGTCCGACGAAGTCAGGGAAGCGGCCTTCCCCGCCCTCGAGGCAACGGTCCGCATCTCCGCCCAGGAGCGCGAAATGTCCGCGGCGCTGGTGGACTCCATGGCCGGAGACTTCGATCCGGGCCAGTTCACTGACGATTACCAGGTGCAGCTCCGCAAACTCATCGACGCGAAGATCGAGCAGGGGGAGTCCCTGGACACGGAACAGACGTTCGGCGCCGAGGCTGCCGAAGCCGGCAGCGGCGAAGTGATCGACCTGATGGAGGCTCTCAAGCGAAGCCTTGAAAAGAAGCGGGGTGGCGGCACCGGCGACGCGTCCAAAGGCGACGCGTCCAAAACAGGCAGCGCTGGGGATGCTCCCGCGAAGGCAACCCGGGCCAAGGCGGCCCCGGCCCGGTCCACCGCAGCGAAAGGGGCGGGCAGCAAGGCAACGGCGACGAAGACTGCCAGCAAAACGGCAACAAAGCCTGCTGCGAAGGAGACTGCAGCCAAGGAACCGGCCAAGAGCCGGCGCAAAGAGGCCTGACACGGCCGTACCGCAACGGCGGCGGCCCGGAACGGAGTGCATCCCACCGTACTGGCGCGGAACGGGGTGGCGGGCGCGGCGCCGGCCTGTACGGTAACCCATTGCGGCTGCGGTCAGTGGTTTCTGAGAGCCGAAATCAGCTCGCTTTTCTTCTTGGCGGAGTATCCGGTAAGGCCGATCTCCTTGGCGCGGGACTTCAGCTGGGCGACCGTCCAGTCCTCATAGTCGCCGGCCTTGCCGCCTTTGCGGCCCACGGCCGAACGGCCCTTCTTGGCCGCGGCGTTGGAAATGCGCGCTGCTTTCTCCTTTGACGCGCCATCCTCCCGGAGTTCCTCATACAGTTCGGGATCTTTCAGGCTGGGGTTCTTCTTCTCAGGCATGGTCAGCTCGGATCCGATGGTTCGGCGTCGTCAATAAAGGGGTCCACACCGGCCGGGCGCTGCGGCGAAGGCGTGGGCGTATGGGGCGACTGCGCGTGGTGTGCGTCGGCTCCGGCGTGCGGAGCCGGTGCGCCGGCCGCGAAGCCGGCCTCTTCGTCGGTTTCTTCGACTTCGCCGCCGTCCACGGCGGAACGCCAGGCACCGGTTTCAATGCCGCGCTCCTCGATGAACTGCTTGAACCGCTTCAGGTCGGCACTGATCTGGTGGCTGTCCGCGTGGACGGCGGAGCCTGCCTTCTCCACCAATCCCTCGGGTTCCCATTCCAGCGCCACGGTGACGCGCGTCTGCTCCGGCCCGAGGGGTTCGAAGTAAACCTCGCCGGAATTGCGCGGTTTGTCCGTGCTGACCCAGGCGATGCGGCGGTCCGGCAGTTGTTCGGTGATCTGGGCGTTGTACTCGCGCCTGACTCCGGCGATGTCCGTCCGGAAATGAAGGGACGTCTCGTCGATCTGTTCCACGGACTCCACGCCCCGCATGAACTCCGGGAACGATTCGAACTGTGTCCACTGGTTGTAGGCGGTGGACACAGGAACATCCACCTCGATGGTTTCCTGCAGGGTAGCCACTGTCTCATCCTCTTTCAGTCCGGGTACGGCTCCGAATGCGGTCTGTTGAACGGTGTGTCGCCACGTTTTCCACGCTAGTAGGGCCATCCGGCAAAAACAAGGAACTTACTAAGGCGGCTTAGTGAACCATGCCGTGGACGCGGCAGGGGAGACCGGAAGGGGACTTAAAAGCCGGTAAACCGGTTTAGAGGGGTAACCGGAGGTTAAATGCAGCGGCCGGCCCGTGCGCCACGTGCCCGGAATTCGGGACTTACCGTGGCGCAGCGGGCCGGCCGCCTGACGCTGACCTAAGCGGTCGTCGAGCTGCTACTCGGCGTCGTGATCGGTTTCCAGGATCTGGACCAGGTGGTCCAGGGCGGTGTCGGCGCCGTCGCCCTCTGCACGCAGGACCACAACATCGCCGTGCGATGCGCCCAGGCTCATGAGGGACAGGATGCTGGCTGCGTCCATTGCCTCGTCGGCCGGTTCGCCCTGGCGGGCGATCGTGATCTCGTGCGGGTACTCGCCGGCGGCCTCGGCAAAGATGGCGGCCGGGCGGGCATGCAGGCCGACGCGGCTGGCGATGGTGGCGGTGCGTTCGAACATTTGTGCTCCTTGGATATCAGGTCGAGACAGAGGGTTGGGAAATACCGAACCGGGTCAGACAGTTACTGGAACCGGCTCCACGGTATCAACGGACTTGCGGACGGCCCAGCGCTTGAGGGCAATGACTGCCAGGGCAGTGACGACCGTTCCGACGAGGATCGAGACAACGAACATCAGGAAGTTGTCGATGGCGAAGAAGACGAACACGCCGCCGTGCGGGGCCTTCGACCCTACGCCTGCCGCCATGGAGATGGCGCCGGTCACTGCGCCGCCCAGCATGCTGGCCGGGATGACGCGGAGCGGGTCTGCCGCGGCGAACGGGATGGCGCCTTCGGAGATGAAGGACGCGCCCAGCAGCCAGGCAGCCTTGCCGTTTTCACGCTCGGCCAGGCTGAAGCGCTTCTTGTCGAGGACCGTGGATGCGAGTGCCATGGCCAGCGGCGGGACCATGCCGGAGGCCATAACGGCGGCCATGATCTGCCACGGTGCCTGGTTGTCCAGGGTTGCGGCACCCAGCCCGGCAACGGCGAAGGCGTAGGCGACCTTGTTGACCGGTCCACCAAGGTCGAAGCACATCATGAGGCCAAGGATGACGCCGAGGGCGACGGCGCTGGCACCGGTGAGGCCGGAGAGCCAGGCGTTCAGGCCCTTCGTGATACCGACGATCGGTGCACCGAGGATCACGAACAAAAGGCCGGAGGCGACGAGCGAGGCAAGCAGCGGGATGATCACCACGGGCATCAGGCCGCGCAGCCAGCGGGGCACGCTGATCCGGCCGATGACGTGCGCGATGTAGCCGGCGAGGAGACCGCCGACGATGCCGCCGAGGAAGCCTGCGCCCATGAACCCTGCAACGGCGCCGGCAACGAAGCCCGGTGCGATGCCCGGCCGGTCGGCAATTGCGTAGGCGATATAGCCGGCCAGGGCCGGCACCAGGAAGCCGAGCGACAGGGCGCCGATCTTGAACAGCACGGCACCGAGGTAGGCGCCGAACGGGCCCCAAGCGTTCTCGGGGTATGCGGTGGGCAGGTTGAAGATGCTGTTGTCCACCACGATGGCGTCCGCGTACTGGGTGATCAGGTAGCCGCCCATCAGGAAGCCCAGTGCGATCAGCAGGCCGCCGCCGGCCACGAACGGGATCATGTAGCTGACGCCCGTGAGGAGCGCCTTCTTCAGCTTCTGGCCGATGTGCTCGCCCTTTTCGGTGGCTTCGGCCTCTGCCTGTTCCTCGGCGCCGTAGTGCGGGACGCGGCGTGCGTGGGGGTTGTCAGCCGCGGCCAGCGCTTCCTGGACCATCTTGTCCGGCTCGTCGATGCCGCGCTTGACGGGTGCATTGATGACCGGCTTGCCGGCAAAGCGTTCCTTGCCGCGGACGTCCACGTCCACCGCGAAAATCACGGCGTCGGCGGCGGCGATGACCGCGGGGTCCAACGGTTTGGCGCCGGAGGAACCCTGGGTTTCCACCTGGAGGTCCACCCCGACTTCCTTGGCGGCGGCAACGAGCGAGTCGGCGGCCATGTAGGTGTGGGCGATGCCCGTGGGGCAGGCCGTCACGGCCACGAGGCGCTTGGGGCCGCCTGAACGCGCGCCGGTGGCGGCACCGGCGGACGGTGCTGCGGCTGCGCTTGCGGGTTCCGCGGCGGCTGCGGGCTTGTCGGCAAGGGCGCCCTCCACCAGTTCGACAATGTCGGCCTGGGTGGTGGCTGCGCGCAGGGAAGCGGTGAAGTCCTTCTTGATCAGCGAGCGGGCCAGCTTGGACAGGAGCTTCAGGTGCTCCTGGTCCGCGCCTTCGGGGGCCGCGATGAAGAAGATCAGGTCCGCCGGGCCGTCCTTGGCGCCGAAGTCCACGGGCTGCGACAGCCGGGCCATGGCCAGGGTGGGCACGGTCACTGCTGCAGAGCGGCAGTGCGGAATGGCGATGCCGCCGGGAACGCCGGTGGCGGTTTTGGACTCCCGGGCAAAGGCGTCCGTGAAGAGGCCTTCCGCCTCGCTGGCGCGTCCTGTGGCGGCAACCCTGCCGGCCAGATGGCGGATCACGTCCTCGGGCGAGTTGCCCAGGTTCTGGTCTAGCTCGACCAGATCAGTAGTAATGAGCTGAGTCACTGTCAGTCCTTCCGGAGGGCCGTGATGGTTACGGCATCAGGGGTGGTTTGGTGGACCGCCGGAACTGTGGAGCCCGGCAGGGAGGCGGCAGCGGCACCATGTGCCACTGCCTGACGGAGGCAGTCGGCCGGGGCGGCGCCCAGGCTGGAGGCGAGCAGGTAGCCGGCAAGGGATGAATCTCCCGCGCCGACCGTGCTGACCGCTTTGACCGGCGGGTGCGTGGCCAGCCACGCGCCGTCGGCCGTCACAAGTACCGCACCCTTGGAACCGAGCGTTGCCAGCACGGCACCTACACCGGAACGCACGACGGCGGCGGCGGCTGCCGCGGCAGCCTCCGGATCCGCTTCCAGTTCGTCAGCGGTGGACGCCGTGGCGAAACCGGCTGCGGCAGCCAGTTCAGCCAGTTCTTCGGCGTTGGGCTTGAGGAGGTCCGGCATGCCTGACGCGTCGCCCGAGAGGGCGGCGGCGAGGGGAGCGCCGGACGAGTCGACGGCGATGAGCGGCGTCGACTGTTGAGTGCCGTTGCCGGCATCTGTGGAGCGTAGCCGCCGGGTGACGGTGGCATAGAAGTCCGCCGGAACTCCGGGTGGGAGCGAACCGGCGAGGACGACCCAGCTGGCACCGCGGGAACGCTCCAGCAGCAGCCCGATCAGGGCTTCCTGCTGGTCTTCGCTCAGCACCGGGCCGGGTTCGTTGATCTTGGTGGTGACCCCGTCCGGCTCCGTCAACGCCACGTTGGTGCGCAGCGGCTCGTGGATGGCAAGGGCGGCGAAGGGGACGCCGCTGTCACGAAGCCCCGCCAGGACGGGATCGGAGTCGCCGCCCGGGAGGACGGCCACTGTTTCCAGGCCGGAGGCCACCAGTGCGCGGGAGACGTTAACGCCCTTCCCGCCGGACTCCTGGCTGACGGACGTTGCGCGCTGCACTTCGCCGCGCAGCAGGGGCGAAGGCAGGGACACGGTGCGGTCAAGGCTTGGGTTCGCGGTGAGGGTGACAATCATGCGATCACCACGTCCACGCCGGCGTCAGCAAGCGCCGCTGCGAGTTCCGGGCTGGGTTCACTATCTGTAATCAAGGTGTCCAGATCTTTCAACGAGGCGAACTGGACCAGCGTTTCCGCATCCAGCTTGGACGAATCGGCCAGCACCACGATGCGGCGTGCCGATTGGACGAAGGCAGCCTTGACGGCTGCTTCTTCAGGATCGGGCGTGCTCAGCCCGAAGGCCGAGTGAACTCCGTTGGCGCCGATGAAGGCGATGTCCGGCCGGATCCGGTGGGCTGCCTCCACGGTGGACTGCCCTACGGCAGCCTGGGTGAGCCCGCGGACCCTGCCGCCCAGGAGATGGAGGGCGATGCCCGGCTCGCCGGCGAGTTTCGCAGCGATGGGGATCGCATGCGTGATGACCACGAGTTCGTTCTCCGGACCGGAGTCCGGGGCAGCAGAGGGGTCAGAGAGGCGCAGGGCGATCAGGTCCGCCAGGGCTTCGGTGGTTGAGCCGGCGTCCACCAGGATGCTGCCGGCCGGGTTTTGCGGGATGAACGCCAGGGCGGCCTCGGCAATGCGCAGTTTTTCCGGCTGCCGCTGTACGGTCCGCTCCAGGATGCTTTCCTCGGTGGTGCTGATCCGGTCCGGGGCGACCGCGCCGCCGTGGACCCGGCGGACGGTACCGGCTGACTCCAGCGCGGCAAGATCGCGTCGGACGGTCTCGGTGGTGATGTTGAAGCGCTCGGCAAGGGCGGTGACGCTGGCCCGGCCGCTTTCGGCGACTAGACCCGCGATCAGCTGTTGGCGCTCCTCGGCGAACACTTACCCTCCGTTGCGTAAAAGACTGCAGGTAGTTCTGGGACTGGCTTCAGGACCGGCTTCCAGTGACTGCCATCACATGATGTTGAATTGTTTGACTTTATCTTTGTTCATGTTGGTTTGTCAACGAAAACAACATGAACGCAGATGCTAGCTTGGAGTTTTTGTCCAGATGGAGCGACTTCGAGGCCCCCGAAGGCGCGGTAAGTGGACAAAAACTCTTCCGGGA
>NZ_JBFUKK010000022.1:0-73492 GCF_056400885.1 Arthrobacter sp. P4_H3 | reverse complement strand
CTGTCATGCTGTGGGTATGGACGGCAAAGCAGTTGCGGAGACGTTGGAGGCCATGGCGGCCTCCCTTGTTGCTCTGGCTGCATGTGCCCGTCGCGGGGCCGGGAATGTGGCTTCGAGTCCCAACCCTCTTCAGGACGAAGCGGACGCATGCCTGGACGGTATGACTGCGGCGGGCAGTATGGAAGCCATGATGGCTGCGCTGAAAGTGCACTTCGCCGACGGATACGCCCACGCTGCCGCGGCCATGGCGGCAGCGGCCGTTTCCCCGCAGGAGCGCACCGCCCGGGAAATGGCAGTGACAGCAGAGGTGGCCTGTGCCCTGACTGTGAGCGAAAGATCGGCAGCGGCGTTACTGGCTGAGTCAGCCACCCTGACCACCCGGTTGCCCCTGACGCTGTCTGCGCTGCGGTCAGGGAGCATTTCGTGGCAGCATGCGCGAGTCATGTGTGATGAAACATCCGGTCTGGACCCGGCCGCGGCTGCGGCCTTGGAGGCTCATTTTCTGGACCCCGAAGCTCCCTTTGCTGCGCGGGGCTGCCCGGCGGGGGAACTGGTGCCGGGCAGGTTCCGGGCCAAGGCGCGCAGCTGGCGTGAGCGGCACCATCCCGTAAGCCTCGAAGCGCGCCACCGCAAGGGCGTGCAGGACCGTCGGCTGGAATTGGTCCCGGACCGGGACGGCATGGCCTGGCTCTCGGCCTACGTGACCGCGGATGTGGCAGCTGGTGTTTGGTCCCGTGCCACGGAAGCGGCGCGTGCCCTGCAGGGGCCGGCCGAATCCCGGACCCTGACCCAGCTCCGTGCGGACGTCGCCGCCGACTGGCTGCTGGCCGGCGTCGCCGAGGGTGTTCCGTCGCCGAAGGCACAGGTCTTGGTGACCGTTCCGGTGTTGTCGCTCCTGGGCGCCGKGGCGGAACCGGCCATGCTGGATGGGTATGGTCCAATTCCGCCGAGCATGGCCCGCCGGCTTGTCGCGGATGGTGCGGGATCCTTCCTGCGCGTGCTGACGGATCCGCGCAGTGGAGCGCCGTTGGAGATCGGACGCACCAGCTACCGGGTTCCAAAGGCGATGCGCCAATGGTTGCGGCTTCGGGATGSCCGGTGCCCCTTTCCCGGCTGCAACAACCACTCCTTGGACAATGAAGCGGACCATCTGCTGGCCTGGTCCGAGGGAGGCGGCACCGGCATCACCAACCTGGGCCAGCCATGCCGGAGGCACCACAGACTCAAACACACCACTGCGTGGAGGCCGGTTAACGCCACCCGGGACCAGCCACCCGGCTGGATCTCACCCGCAGGACGCTCCTATCCCAGCGAACAACAGGATTGGGAACCACCGCACTGGCCGGACCACGCCGGCCACGCGGGTGAAGACCCGGAACGGGAACCGCCCGACTGGCCGGACGTACTTCCCCCGGACGTACTTGCCGGTGCCACCGGCCCGGGAGCGACCGGGCCACCATTACCGGTGGATCCCTTGCCTGACTGGGCACTATCCATCGCGGCGTAGGACCGACGGCGCGGGACCGACACTGCGCTGTCCTGCCCGTTGCGGGCCCTATACTCAAGAGTCCAATCCGGACGGCCTTATCGGGGGAGACATGGACGACGGGACTAATGTGCCTGCACACGAAACGCAGCGACTGCCGCCGGTGTACCTGGAAGTGCCGCACCAATCCGGTTTGCCGGGTGCTCCGATATCCAAACTCCTGAACACCGGGCTCACCGCGGCCGAAGCCCACATCGTCTCCGAACCAGCCCCCGTCCAGTACGCCACCACATCACAGAAGCGCACCCGGGACATCTTGGGTGTCACGTGGATCCTGGCGTGCATTACCGCAGGCGTGATGCTCGGCGTGTACGCAGACGCGGCAGAAGGACCCTACCAGGGGGAAGCGGACTGGGCGCTTGTGGTGCTGGGAATCATCGCACCGTTCGCCGTCGTCTTCAGCTTCTACCCGCACTGGCAGGAATGGCGGCACAAAAAACGGCACAAGGCGTGGGTTGTCCGATTCATCGCGTCGTGGCCGCTGCGCGAAAAGCTGGCGAGCGTGGAGAGTATCCCCGACGTGTGGCAGCGCATCACCGTGGGCACCATGGCTGACACGCTGGCGGCTGATCGCGAGGCCATACTGCTGCAGGGCGGCGGCGCTGCCGGCGAAGTTCCCGCCCGGCTGCTAACCGACGCCCTTACCGCAGTAGGCAATTATGCCCGGGCAGCAACCCTGGATCCGGAGTTGCAGGCGGCGGCCCAGCAGGCTGTTGACCGGTTTAGCGAGCTGGCCGGACGACGCCGGGAACACACCCCGCTGTCAGACCCATCGTCAATGCCCGGCCAACAGGTGCGGCGGCGCCGTACCGGCCCCATCAACGACGTCGGCCGCCTGCCGGAATAGCTCAACTCACAACCTGTTCAAAAAGTCCTCAGCAAACCGCCTGACACCGTCCCACTCCGTGTACACGTAATCGTGCGATGTGTCCGTGTCCAGGGTGCCCTTGTCGCTGGCGATCTTTTTCATCACGTGGCGTTTGAGGAATCCGTACTGCGTGTAGAGGAGTGCCCCTCCGAAGAGTCCCACTTGGGCCGGACGCCAGCCCGTTTCAGCCTCGAACTTCTCGACGTAACTCTCCGCGTTTTCGGCGTCCCCGTGCGCGGCCAGGCTGACGGAGAAGAGCGCGGACGGAAGGCGTTCCAAGGCGGCGCTGTTCTTCCGCACGAAGTCCCGGACGTAGTCTTCGTGTTTGCCCATGTGGACCGACGCGCCGACGATAACGGCGTCGTACCCGTCTGGGATAGTGTCCCCGGCCTGCTTGATGTCCGCCGCATCCGCGCTGTGTCCGTGTGCTCGCACCACGTCCGAGATGTACTCGGCGATCTTGGCTGTCTGACCCTCGGTGGTCCCGTAGGGAAGGTAGATATTGGCCATGGTTGGCCTCCTTGTGCTGCCGGCCCGCGCGCGAAGAGGGCCTCGCCTGAATGAACCACGGACTGCCTCACACCAGTCTGTCAACGCGCGGGGATGCGGCCGTAGGGTCGAACGTCCCGGAACAGGAGCCGGCCAGTGCCCCTTCCGCCGGCACACGGACCAAGGCAAACGGACGACGGCGGGAAGTCCCGCCGTCGTCCGCCAGTGCTTGGACTGCTTAGAGTGCGCCCTGGTGCGCGGTCCCGGCGGGGATCGGCACCAGGCGGGTGACCTCCACGGGTTCTGCCAGGAGTCCCTCGAGCGAAGCGTTGAGCCGTTTGACGGCATCGCCGGCGCCGTGGGCGTCGAGCAGCTCGGCGCTGTCCCATTTTTCAATCATCATGATCTGCCCGTTGGGTGATTCATGGATCGCGTACAGCTGGCAGCCCGGCTCTTCGTGCACTTCCGCAATCGCGGGGGAGAGTGCGGCGACCACCTGGTCGTAGGTGCCGTCCTTAGGGGTGAATGCTGCGGTGACAATGATGGTCATCGGTGACTTTTCCTTGTGTGGGGATGAGATGAGGCTTGGTTTGAACTGCCAGCGTATGGCTGGCTTGGGAAGCGCCGCCGTTTAGCCACGCATGGGCAGCATTCCGGCGTCTGAGACCTGGTCGGATGGTGCCAGGTTCGCGCCGGTTTCGCTGTCGAAGTAGCTGGCCATGCGGGCCTCGAGGCTTACCGTGCAGGGATCTCCTGCCATCAGGCGGGTCTGTCCTGTCTGACGGATCCAGATGAGGTCGTCCTGGTTGAGCTCCCACAGTTTCAGGTCCAGGGCAGGGTCGGGCTGGACGCCGATCAGTGTGTCCGCGCCGAGGTCCTCGATTCTCCGGACCGTTCCGGCGAGGCCGGGCCCGTCGACGTCGGCGGAGACCGCGAGGTGTTCCGGCCGCAGGCCCAGGGTCACCGTACCGGCCGCGAGCTGGAGCCCTTCCGGTTCCGGGAGCCGGACCCCGCCGAGCACGGGCTGCCCGTCGGTCACCGTCGCGGCCATGAGGTTCATGGGCGGGCTGCCGATGAACCGGGCCACGTACGTGTTGGCGGGGCGCGTGTAGATCTCCTGCGGTGTGGCGTGCTGCTGCACGATGCCGTTGTGGAGAATGACGATCTGGGTGGCCATGGTCATGGCCTCGACCTGGTCGTGCGTGACGTAGACGAAGGTCTTCCCCGTCAGCCTGTGCAGCCGGACGATTTCTCCCCGGAGTTCCGCGCGGAGCTTGGCGTCGAGGTTGGACAGCGGCTCGTCGAGCAGGAACATTGAGGGGTTGCGGATCAGGGCGCGAGCCAGGGCAACACGCTGGCGCTGGCCGCCGGACAGCCCTCCGGGCTTGCGGTTCGCGTAGTCGTCCAGTTCCAGCATGGAGGAGACATCGGCGACCTGCTTGACGATGTCCTTGGACGAACCGAAGATGCGGCGCGCGAAGGTGCTGATGCCGGGGATGTGGTGCCAGGCCTTGAACTTGTCCAGCGCCAGGGGAAAGGCAATGTTTTCGCGGACTGTCAGGTGCGGATAGAGCGCGTAGGACTGGAACACGAAGGCGATGTCGCGTTCGCGCGGGCTTTGGCGGTTCACCCGGAGGTTGTCGAAGATGACGTCGCCTGCGCTGGCGTCCGTGAGCCCGGCAATGATGCGGAGCAGGGTCGATTTTCCGGATCCCGACGCGCCGAGCAGGACGAGGAATTCGCCGTCGTCGACCTCGGCGCTGAAGTCGTGGATGACCTGGGTGTCCCCGAAGCGCTTGCTGATGTTGCGTAATGAGAGCTTTGCCATGATCAACCTTTGACTGAGCCGGCCGTGAGGCCCGAGACGATACGACGCTGGACAAGGAGGAAAAAGATCAACGCCGGGAGGGTGAACAGCAGGGCCGCGGCCATGACGGAGTTCAGGGAGGTCAGGTACTGGCCGATGAAGGAGGCCAGGCCCACGGACGCGGGCCAGAGGTCGCGTTCGGCGATGAACGTCTTGGCCAGGAGGAACTCGTTCCATCCGTCAAAGAAGTTGATGACGGCGGCCGCGGCGATGCTGGGCAGAATCAGCGGGGTGAGGACCAGCGACAGGATGGTGACGCGGGGGCACCCGTCGACCGCGGCGGCCTCTTCGATCTCGTAAGGGATCGCATCGATGGCCCCCTTGATGATCCACACGCTCACCGGCATCGTAAAGGCGACATTGGCGAGGATCAGGCCGCCCATACCGTTGAGGAGGCCCATCGATGCGAACAGTGCGTAGATGGGGACCACCAGCAGCGCCTCGGGCAGCATCTGGGTGGCGAAAAGCAGGAACCCTGCCGCGCCCTTGCCGTAGAACTTGAACCGCGACAGCGCGTAGCCGGCCAACACCGCGAAGACGAGCGAGAGCAGCGTGGTTCCGCCGGCGATGACCATGGAGTTGGTCAGCCATTTGAAGATGGGGACGCTGCCGATGACGTCGCCGAGGTCCGCGAGCCGTTCCCAGTGCGGCCACCAGCCCTGGGCCTGGCCGTAAAGTTCGGAGTCCTGGCTGAGGGCCGTGTTCAGCATCCAGTAGAGCGGGAACCCGGAGAACAGGACCAGGGCGGCCAGCATGACGTAGCGGGCGGGCTTGCTGAAGTTCCGCGTGCCCGGAGCCTTCAGCCGCCGCTTGTGCGGGGCCGTGCGGAGGGCTGGTTGTGCTTCTTTCGTGGTCATTGTTCTAGGCCTCCTTGGCGGCGTTGCGCCGTTCCATCATGAAGTAGACAACGGTGACCATCAGCGACAGAACCAGGCCGAGGGCGCCGATTGCTGCCGCGCGGCCCAGCTCCTGGTTGCTGAAGGCCTGCCGGTAGACGTTGACGACGAGGGTGTTGGTGCTGTCCACGGGGCCGCCGCCGGTCAGGAGGTAGATGATCTCGAAACGGCGGATGGACCAGATCGTCATGAGGAGCGTGACCACCCTGACGGTGGGGGCGATGTGCGGCCAGGTGACGGCCTTGAAGGTTTCCAGTGCTCCGGCACCGTCCATGCGGGTGGCTTCGTAGAGTTCGCTCGGGATTGACTGGAGTGAGGCCAGGACCACGAGCATAACGAGGGGCATGACCTTCCAGACCGAGGTCAGGACGACGGCGGCCATGCCGTACTTCGGGTCGACCAGCCAGCCCTGCTGACCGATGCCGAGCCCGCCGACCACTTCGTTCAGGACGCCGTCGGAACGGTTGAAGATCCAGCTGAAGATCAGGGCGGTGGCCACCGTGGGGACGGCCCAGGGGAGGGTGATGATGGCCCGGACGAGGGTGCGTCCCTTGAAAGCTCGGTTCAGGAGCAGGGCGGCGCCGGCCCCGATCGCGACGGCGAAGATGACCGTCGCGGCCGTGTACAGGATGGTGGCGCCCAGCGAGTTGTAGAACTGGGGACTGCTGAGCAGCCGGGAGTAGTTTTCCAGCCCGATGCCGGTTCCGCCGTCGGGCTTGACCAGCGGAGTCTTGGTGAAGCTGAGCTGGACGCCCTGCACCACGGGAATGATCATAAAGATGATCAGGTAAACGACGGCCGGGCCGACGTAGATGTACGGGGAAATCCTCTGCCACATGTGATGCCGGGAAGGCGCATCCTGTATCGGAGGCTGCGCCACGGTGGGCGGGGAGATCGAAGTTCGGAGCGACATTGCCCGGATCCTTTGCCTAGGTCTGCTCAGCCAAGCAGCTGAGTTACTTGTATCTGTGCGGTGGCGAGTGCCTTGGCAGCGTCGCCGCCGTCCACGAGGTAGCGTTCCACCTGCGTCATGACTTCCCGCATGATGGCCTTGGTCTGGGCCTCGTAACCCTTGATGAGCGGGCTCCTCGATTCCGCGGCCAGGTCGATGAACGATTCCGCCCACGGGTTGGCTGCGGCATACTCGGGGGCCAGCGCGACGTCGGTGGCCAGGGTGGAGGGGCCCATGGCCTTGCGGAGGGCTGCCTGGCCGGCGTCGGAGCCCACCCAGCCGACAAAGTCGACGGCCAGGTTCTTGTTCTTGCTGTAGCCGTTGACTGCCAGCACGATCTCCTGGTGCGCGGACGGCTTGGGGAGCGGAATGCGCTGGGCGTATCCGATATCGGCCGATTTCAGCGTCTTGGAGGACCGCAGGATGCCGGCGACGGTGGAGGAGACGTCGATCATCATGCCGAGGCGGCCCTCCCGGAATTTGGTGCGCATCGTTGACGCGTCGTCACCGATCGGCATCGCACCGGAGCGGTAGATTTCCCCGAACGCCTCGACGCCGGCGATGTTCTCCGCGGAGTCGATCGTGGGGCGTGAGCCGTCCGACCAGGATCCACCGTGCCCGTAGGTCCACACATCGAAGTCCATGAACCAGGAATCGAATTCCGTCATCTGGTGGCGGACACCGAACCCGTCCAGTCCGGTGGCGGAACGGATCTGGGCAGCGGCCGCGATCAGTTCGGCGACGTTTTCCGGCGGGGTGACGTTGGCCTTCTCCAGGATGCTGCGGTTCCAGAAGAAGTTCCAGTTCAGCCGCTCCCAGGTGATCCCGTACTGCACTCCGTTGACCAGGCCGGACTCGTTCGTGTGATTGAACGGCCTGCCCTTGTGCGAGGAGATGACGGACGTGAGCGGGGCCAGGATGCCGGCGTCGGCCAGCGGGTAGAAGTTGACGTCCTGAACCACGAAGACGTCGGGCCCGCCCTTGCCGCCGAGTTCGGTGTTGAGCTTGTCCGCGAAGGAAAGGAACGGTGTGGTGCTTTGGGCCAGGCTCGCGGATGGGTTGGCTTCCTTGTAGGCCTGGATCGCCTGCCACATGGCCTCGCCGCGGCCCGGCTCGAGCCACTGCCAGCTGCCGAACTTCAAGGTGCCCCCGGCCGATGCGGCCCGGTTCGGGTCGATTCCCGGGCTGGCACCGCAGCCGGCCAGCAGCATGCTCGCTGCCGCTGCTCCCAGGAACGTTCGCCGGTCGATCATGTCGCGGGCACCACGTCGAGGGCGAGAGCCTCCGTCTCGCGCCGCAGCTTGAGGGCTTCTTCGAGGGAGGTGTCGATTTCGACGTCGTCCCACCCGACGATGCCGCCCTCGGGCACGTCGTTGACGAGCTTGACGTGGTGGGCCATGGCGACAGGCAGGGCGCGGTCCCGGACCGACTTTTCAGCGGAGATCAGTTTGCCCCAGACGGTGAAGCCGCCCTCGCCGTCGAGGATTTCCCCGGCGTGCAGGTCCTTCTTGGCGCAGGCGACGACGTCGGCGTGGAAGCCTTCCGGCGCGCCGGTGGCCACGCCGCGAAGCACGGCGTTGGCGATGGAGACGTTGAGCTCCAGTCCTACGTAGTGGTAGGGGCGGTAGAGGGCTGCGTACTGGCCGGTGGGGTCCGGGTGCCAGGGGTATTCCTGGAAGCAGCCGGAGACGTACTTGTTGGTGGCCTTGACGACGACGAACACGCCTTCCTGGGTGTTGTGGGGGATCCAGTCGCCTTCCCGGGTCACGCTGGACATGACATCGACGCTTCCGGCGTTGCTGAGCACGCCGCCGTCAGCGGCGGGGCGGCAGATCGTGGCGATCTGTTCCACGTCGCCGGGAGTGAACGTCAGTCCTTCATCCGACGGGCGCAGGCCCGCCGCGTTGGCCACAGCGGCCATTTCAATGGCGGCTTTGGTTCCGTCACGGAAGGAGGTGTGCATGTAGGGGTTGAGCTGGCCGGAGTCCGTCAGTTCCTTGGAGAATTCCCAGTTCTCCCAGACGTTGTCCGGGTTCATCTGGTGGTAGTGCGAGAGGTACTTGGCACCCTTGCCTGCGCAGACCACATCAAAGCCGGACGTGCGGGCCCAGTCGACGAGTTCCCAGATCAGCGCCGGCTGGTCACCGTAGGCCAGCGAATAGACGACGCCGGCTTCCTTGGCCCGCTTGGCCAGGGCCGGGCCGGCGAGGGCGTCTGCCTCGACGGTGACCATGATGATGTGTTTGCCGGTTTCGATGGCGCGCAGGGCATGGTTGATGCCGACGATCGGGTTGCCGGTGGCCTCCACGATGACGTCCAGGTCGGCGTCGAACAGGACGGACGCATCAGTCACGACGGTGGTGGCCCTCGTAGCAATGGCAGTCTCGATGTCCTCCACGAAGGCTTCCTCGGGCCACTCGACCAGCTTCAGTGCGCCCTTGGCACGTTCAGCGTTGATGTCGGCGATGGCCACGACGTGGATGCCGGGGATGTTGCGGGCCTGAGCCAGGTACATCGTGCCGAACCGTCCGGCGCCGATCAGCCCCACGCGGATCGGGGCGCCTTCGGCCTCGCGTTCGGTGAGAAGTTTGTGCAGGTTCATAACTACCTTTCAAGGGGTGCGGTTCCATCCCGTGTGGATGGCCGCCGGAAAGCATCGGGTCCGCCGGAGCGTTGCGGTGAAGGGACGCTCAGGTGGCTGGCTGGGGTGTGCTGCCTTGATCCCGGGCGGTGCTGCGGTAGACAACCGGCTCCGAAGTAAACATAATGGAACCGGTTACACTTTTATGTCATACCTGCTCGGCGAGGTCAATACCCTAGTCTGAAAAAGTTCCTGCCGGAGGTTCCGGGGAGCCGCAGTAGCCGATTGAGGAGTACACGTGCAGAAGCAGCCGACCATCCGCGATGTTGCCGCGGCTGCGGGGGTGTCCGTCGCCGTCGTCTCCCGGGTGCTCAATCCGGGCTCGGGCCCGGTCGCGGCGGCGACCCGGGGCCGCGTGAATGATGTGATGCAGACCCTTGGTTACCATCCGCGCACAGCAGCCAGGGAGCTGAAGCACGGGCCGCCCACCACCCTGGGCCTGCTCCTGGCCGACGTCTCCAATCCCTTCTTCGCCCGCCTGGCGGACCAGGTTGTCCAGGAGGCGCACTCGCGCGGGATCCAGGTGCTTCTAATGACCACGCAGGAGGACGACCAGCTGGAATCGGAGCGTTTGTCCACGCTCATTGAGCGCCGGGTCAGCGGGATCATTGCCACGCCCACGGGGAACAACCTGGAGATCTGGAAAAAGCTCCAGGACATCGGGACGGATGTGGTCTTTGTCGACCGCTCGATCCCCTCGTTGCCGGCTGTCGACGTGGTGACCATCAACAACACCGAGTCGGCGCGGTCGGCCACGGCCCTGTTGGCGGCACACGGGCATCGCCGCATCGCGATCATCTCGGGCCCCGCGTCATCGACAACGGGGCGGGACCGGATTGCCGGCTATCGCGAAGCCCTTGCGGCCGCCGGCCTGGAACAGGACGACCTCCTCATCCGCTCTGCGGCCTTCCGCGGAGCTGCCGGCGGCGATGCCATGACGGCCCTGCTTAACCTGAAGGATCCGCCCACTGCCCTCGTGGTCGCCAACACCGCCCAGGTGACGGCCGTCCTCCGGCGGCTTGCCCATGCCGGGGTTTCGATTCCGGATGACCTATCGGTGATCGTGTTTGAGGATTCGCCGTGGACCGAGCTCATGACCCCACCGCTGACGATAGTCCGCCAGCCTATTGATCTGCTGGCCCGGCATTCCGTGCAGCTGGCCCTGTCCAACGCAAACGGGAAGACTTCCGGAAAGCCGACGGTCATTCGCGTCGACGCCGAACTCGTTGAGCGGTCCAGCGTCGCGCGGCCGAAGCCGCGCGCCTAATCAGCTCCGAGGGCTCCCGCTGGCTGCCGCCGCAAGGGCGCAACTGGCGATCAGTGATTTACACGCGGCCAGCCCTCGTGGTACAAAAAGTGTACCGGTTCCACTTTCGTTCCACTCACACGGACCCGGCTGCCGCCTGATCGCTTGAAGAACGCTGCGCAGCCGCCTCAAACCAAAGGACCTGACAATGACGGAAACCACGCGAGCCTCGCTCGCCCTTTTGGGACTCGGCCCGATGGGCGGGCCCATGGCCCGCCGGCTTCTGGACTTCGACGGCGGCCTCACCGTCTGGAACCGGACGCCCGCGAAGGCGGAACCCCTGGTTGCCCTCGGTGCGCGCGCCGCAACATCACCGGCCGACGCCGCGTCCGACGTCGTTCTCACGGTCCTGCCCGATCTGGACCAGGTGGAATCGCTCCTGCCGGGCCAGGACGGTCTGCTGGCCGGCTGGGCGGCGAAGGGGATCACCCGTCCCATCCTGGTGGTTCACGGGACGGTTTCGCCGGTGGCCGTTGCGGCCTTCGCGGAACGTTTGCTCCGCGAGCACGGGGTCACAGTCCTTGATGCGCCGGTCAGCGGCGGTACCGTCGGCGCGGAGAACGGCACCCTCAGCATCATGGTGGGCGGCGACGAAGACACGGCGCGATCCATGGAGCCCGTGCTCGGTGCCATGGGCACCACGGTCCGGTATATGGGCCCGAGCGGCTCGGGGGCACTCGCCAAGGTCTGCAACCAGATCGTTGTCGCGGCCACCGTGGCCGCGGTTTCCGAAGCCATGCTCCTCGCAGGCAGCGGGGGCCTCGACCTGGCCGTCATGCTGGAGCTGCTGCAAGGCGGGCTGGCCGATTCCGCCGTCCTCCGGCAGAAAGGTTACCGGTGGATCAGCAATGACTTCGCCGGCGGCGGCAGCGCCCGGAACCAGCTCAAAGACCTCAGGTTCATCCTGGATACGGCTACCGCAGACGGCCTTGAACTGCCGCTGAGCAGCACCGTGACGGAGTTGTTCGACGACATGGTGGCCCACGGCGACGGCGCCCTCGACCACACGGGCATCCACCGCACCCTGGCGCGTCGCTCGCAGACACCCCTGCAGAGTTCCCGCTGACACCGGTGCGGTTCTGACGGCAGCTCAATTCATCGCTGCCAAAGAATGCGCTAAAGCGCAGGACGACGACGGCGGGACGTTCCGCCGTCGTCCGCCGGCCGCCGATTTGTGGCGCTTTTCGGGAAACTGGCACAAAAAATATAACTGTGTATGGTATCGGGTAAGTACAAAGCACAGAAAGGTGTGATTCCATTGTCAGGAAAATCGCCCAGGGCCATCAGCGCCAAAAAGACGGGAAAGTCTATTCTCGAAAAAAGGGCCGACAAAAAGGCCAAAAACGAAACTAGTGAAATTCAGTTCGTAAAGCCGCGCAAAAACCAGCGCTGACGTGTCGCCGTGAACACTACCTACAACGCCCTGATCGTACCGGCCCGCCTCACCCACCCGGTGCGCATCGAAACCGTGAGCACGGACATGGCAGCACTGCAGAAACTGGTTGCGGGAAACATTGAATCCATCACGGGTGCGGACTGGCATGCGTACCTGAATGACGCGGGAAACCGCCTGCCACTGAACGCCAGGGCCGAAGTGCTCATCCGCGAAGCAGGCGTCCATATCGAGGACGCCTTCAATGGGACGGCGGTTTTCCTTGGCCATGGAAGAGGCGGTGGGGAATTAGACGCCCCCCGTCATCTAATCCGCCTTGCCGAGCAGCTTTTCGACTCACGGCTTGCGGCCGCATAAACCAGCTGCCTGAATTTGGATCAATAGCCCGATGCAAATTGCGCACAGAGTGAAAAGACCGCGTGGATATTTATCCTTTGTCGGTTATGCCGATAGTTGTGGTGGCTGCCCAACTGGGCCACCATGATCGTATGAACGCTGAAACACCGAAGCCCGAGGAGCTGAGCCTTCCCCAAGCTCTCCTCCTCCTGGCGACGAACGACAAGAACGGCGAAGCTGAACTGCCGGTAGTTGTACTCAAAGCCGCCCTGGCAGGGGCAATACTGGCCGAGCTGCACCTCCGCGGTGCAATCGGACTGCAGGGGAAGCACCTCCGGGCTACCGGCAACGCCCCGCAACCGGACTTCCAGCACCAGCTGGACCTCATCCGGGACAAGTCGCGGCCCCACACTCCCAAGCGGTGGGTCTCAATGCTGGAGAGCCGCGCCGAACTGCACCGTGTCTACGAGGGGATGGTGTCGCTGGGCATCTTGGAGCACGTCGGCGAAAAACACCTCGGTCTGTTCGGGACCACGCGGTATCCGGAGAAGGACCACGCCCCGGAAGCGGCCATCCTGCAGAAGATCCAAGCCGCGCTCGGCGGTTCGCTGTCCGATTCCAGGACCACGGCACTGATCGCCCTGCTTCAGGCCGCAGGCCTGCTCGACAGGCTTTTCCCTGCGGCAGACCAGAACCGGGTCAGGCAACTGGTGAAGGACCACTGGCCGTCCCGTGCGGTGACGGACGAACTGCGCATGATCAGGCTGGCGGAGGCTGAAGCCGCCACCTAAGCGCCCGTTGTGGCCGCTGCCCAACGGGTCCACCATGAAACTATGAACGCTGCGATACCGAAGGCCGAGGACCTAAGCCTTCCCCAGGCTTTCCTCCTGCTGGCAACCAACGACAAGGACGGCGAACCCGAACTGCCGGCGTACGTCCTGAGGACCACGGTGGCAGGGGCAATCCTGGCTGAGCTGGACCTGCTCGGCGCCATCGCGGCGCGGGGTAAGCATGTCCGGGCCATCGGAGAAGCCCCCGAATCGGACTTCCAGCACGAGCTGGAACTCATCCGGGAAAAATCACGGCCCCACACTCCCAAGCGGTGGGTCTCCATGCTGGAGGGCCGCGGCGAAGTGCACCGCGTGTACGAAGGGATGGCGTCGCTGGGCATCGTGGAGCATCTCGGCGAAAAACACCTTGGTCTGTTCAAGTCCACGCGCTACCCGGAGGAGGACCACGCTCCGGAAGCGGCGCTACTTCAAACGATCCAAACCGCACTCGGCCTCAGGCCGGCAGGTGCCAAGCCTTTAGACGCGGAGCCGGCAGGTGCCCAACAGTCGGACGCCCCACCGGCAGGTGCCGCACCGCCCGATGCCAGAACCACAGCACTGATCGCGCTGCTCCAGGCGGCCGGGCTGCTCGGCAGGCTTTTCCCGGAAGCAGACCAGAACCGGGCGCGCGGGCTAGTGAAGAACCACTGGCCTTCCCGTGCCGTGGAGGACGAACTGCGCCTGATCAGACTGGGACTGGCAGACGCCGCAACCACCTGAAGGGCAAGGGAACAGGGCTGAGTCCCTTTTCGTCGGAAGCGCCCGGGGTTAGGATGCCGTGTGACTTTCACCCACGGCTTCGCGGACAACAACGGCCTTCGCATGTACTACGAGGTCCACGGCCGGGAGGTGCCCGGCCAGCCGCCGCTGCTGCTGATCCCCGGCGGCGGCTCCACCATCGGCACCAACTTCGCCGAACTCATCCCGCTGCTGGCCGAACATCGCCAGGTGATTGCCGTTGAAGAGGAGGGCCATGGCCGCACCCAGCCGATCGGCCGCCCCCTTACAGCCGAGAACTCCGCCGGCGATATCCTCGCTGTTCTGGACCAGCTCAACGTGGAAACCGTGGATGTGCTGGGATTCAGCGCCGGCGGCCATACCGCCGTCGCGCTGGCACTCGGGCGCCCCTCCATTGTCCGGCGCCTCGTTGCGGCCTCCACCTTTGTGAGCCGCGATGCCGTGCCGGACGAGTTCTGGGACGGCATGGCGAAGGCCACCCTGGCTGACATGCCGGACACCTACAAGGACGCCGACCGTCTCCTCAACCCTGAACCCGGCCATCTGGAGCGGCTCTTCGAGCTGGACAGGCAGCGCATCCTTGACTTCCCCGGATGGTCCGACGACGAGCTGGGCACCATCACGGCGCCAACGCTCGTGGTGAGCGCCGACCGGGACGTTGTCACCGCCGGGTATGCCGCGCGGATGGCGGGCCTCATCCCCGGCGCCCGATTGCTCATCGTTCCCGGCGGCCACGGTGACTACCTCGGCGAGCAGGCCGCCAGCGGCGGGGACCTCCGGACGATGCACGCCACGGTCCCGTTCCTGCTGCGGTTCCTCGACGAGTAGGCGCGCTACCCGCCAGGCTTCGTTAGGAAGGAGCGGGCTGGAACAGCTCGACCACGTTGCCGGCCGGATCTTCCAACAGGATCTGCTGGCCGCCCGGACCGGTGACAATGGTGTTCCGGAACGTGACGCCGGCGGCACGCAGCCGGTCCACCTCGGCCGCGATATCGCCCACGATGAGGTGGATGCGGTTCCATCCTCCCGGGGACGGCACCGTGCCGTCCGGCATAGGCCGGCCCGCCGAGCTGGTTGGCCCGCTCAGCAGAAGCCGCAGCTGGCCGCGTGCGACATCAGCGAACGCCGGTGCGGCGCTCATCCTGAGGGTGAATCCGAGGTGCTTTGTGTAGAAGTCGATGGCCGCCTCGACGTCGTCCACCATGTACCGGACGCTGACCATTTCCGTAGGGTCGTTGGGCATTTCCAGATCCTCTTTTCGAGCTCGATTGGTCACCCGACGACGGCTGGTTTGGCGAGTGTTATTTCGGTGTTGTTGATGACCGTGGTGCACTGGAATTGCGCACTGCAGGTCTGCAGGTAGACCGAAGCCGCGGCGGCGCCTTCGTTGAACGCCATCATGTTTGGAACCACCCGAATGGTGACTGTTTGTGCCTGTTTGGTGCAGCTGAGCTGATCGTTTCCGCCGCCGCCGGCGATCCGTCCGTCGCTGACCCTTTGGGTGACTTGGACCACGGGTATTGCGATGATCAGGGCCGGGTCGGTGTCGCACACGAAGGTGACGGGAACATCCACCGCGGCGCCGTCGGCGACGAGGATTCCCGGCCCGGCGCTCACGAGCGTGGCGGGGGCCGCTTGCGCGGGGCTGGCTGTGGTCACGAGCATGGCGGCAAGAGCGGCGGCGAGGCAGCTTCTGGTGCCTAACATCAGGTTCTCCCTTGAATGGAAGCGTGGCGTCCTGTGTTCCGCATTGTCGGCCAGTGCGGTGACTGGGCGTCCTATATGTACGGGGCGTAGCCCCTGACGGCAGCGCCGTTCCGGGCGCCGCCTGATGCGGCCGAAAGTCCGGTTGGCCGAAGAATATTCCACTACCTGCCAGTGTGACAATAGCCCTTTCCAAGGCGGGCCGGATGGCGAACGGATGGTGATTTTCCGGGCCGCAACTGCAGTCAAAGCAAGCAGGCGCCCGACGCAGGCGGACGACGGCGGGAGGTCCCGCCGTCGTCCGCTGGACCGTATCGGCAGACGGACCGGTTTCCTGGAAATTGTGCGCGCATTGAAGAATGGGGGCATGGCCGACATCATCGCATTCCTGGAAGCTCGGATAGCCGAGGACGAGGCAGCCGCGGAGGAACTGGTGGAGGTCGGGCCGGGCCATCAGGCGATCGGGACCCGCCTCCAGATCTTGCCGTTCACGGCGGCCCGGGTGCTGGCCGAGTGCGCCGCCAAGCGGAAGATTCTGGAGAACGTGCCGCTGGTCACCGACATACCGTCGCAGATGGGCGGGACCAGTGATTACGTGCTGATGTGCCTGGCCTCGGTGTACAGCTGGCATCCGGAGTACCAGGAAGGCTGGTCGGTCTCCGGCTAGGCCTCACCGTCTCCATGACCAACTGCACGTCAATGCGGCACCAGCCCGCCGTGGTGGCTCCCGGGCCTGCGCGGGCCGCCCGGATTTCTGAAGAGCCCGACGACGCCCCGGATCAAGGCGGCCGCAGCGACTTTCACGAGGAAGACCAGAGCCTGAATTGCCCCGGCCGCAAGCAGGAGCAGGAAAAACGTGATCAGGATCGGCAGCAACAGTAGGACGATTACGGCAATGGCCGCCACATAGAGGAGGGCATACCCGGTGACGTTCGTCGGATCCAATGGGCTTCCCATGTCGTCCTCTTAATCGTCTTTAACCGTCGGCCTTGTCTGTGTGCTGACCGGGATAAGGCATTTTTACCACCGCGCTGTCTGTCGAACTAGGGCCAATCGGCCTGTGCAGTGGAAGGGTGCAACCCGCGTTCGGGTGGCACCCTTCCTTTGCTGCCGGCTTATTCCTTGAAGGCGTCCTTGACCTTCTCGCCGGCCTGCTTCAGGTCCGCTTTGGTTTGGTCGGCCTGACCTTCGGCTTTCAGGCCCGGATCATCCTTGGCCTCTCCGGCAGCTTCCTTGCCCTTACCGCCGAGCTTCTCGGCAGCATTTTGAATCTTGTCATCCAGACCCACGGTGATACTCCCTCCGGTTGGTGCCGCCGGCGATCCGCCTGCGGCTCACTAGTTCATCGTAAACCCGTATGAGGCCAGATGCTAAGCATGCTGATGGTATGAATTTCAGAAGCTAGGTGCCCGTCAGGCGGAGCCCCGTCCGGCGCGCTTAGCGAAGCTGGATCAGACCAGCATTGGTGGGCCGGAACCCGCACGCGTCGACGTAGAAACTCTTCAGGTGATCGTCGAAGTCGACGTGGATCCATTCGCAGCCCGCCTCCCGGGCCTGCTCCGTGGCAACGGCGAGGAGTCTTTTGCCGACGCCCTGCCGGCGCGCCCTGTGTGCCACCAACGTGTCTTCGATGTAGGCGTGCGCGTCGCCGTCCCAGATCACGTTGACAAAGCCCGCCAGCCCTTGATCGTCGCGGGCTGTGACCCACCCCAGGCTGAAGCGGGAGAGCCGGTCAATCCAGTCGTCTTCAACGTACGCGTGACCGAAGCCTTCAGCATGCAGCTGATTGATTTCTTCGTTCGTAAGCGCTCCGCGCCATTCCCAAGCAGTCGTCATGCTGAACAGCATTGCAGACACGACCCCTCACCAGGGCTGCCAGAGCCATCCCAGGGCGAACCCTGCTGGATGTTCCCATCAGCAAAGCTCCGGGCGCCTAGCTATAGCGCATCGGTCCAGTCCTGGAGAGGTTCAGCGCCCGCAACCCGTTCGCGAGGCGGCCTCCTCGGTGGCGGCCAGCATGTCGGTGAAGGCCGCCGTCGGCATCCTGTCGATCAAAGGGCCGGTGCATCGGCCAATGAGGCCACCCCGGGGTACGTATCGGTAGTCGAAGATGACCAACGTCCCGCCGCCGTCGGGCTCGAGCGTGAGCGTGGACTCGGCCTGCTTGAACGGCACAGACACGTGATGTGGACGTTCAGGCACGAGGACCACTCCAATGCTCAAAACTGCGGATAACCCTAGATTCCGATTTCCGTCTTCCTTGCGTCCTGGAAGGACGACCCTTCGGTTCTCGTCGCCGATTTCACCCGGCTGGCCCAGGAAGCATTCATCCCTGACCACCCGGCACTGTAGGGGAGCGGCACCACAAGCAAGGCGGACGACGGCGGGAGGTCCCGTCGTCGTCGTTCATGCCGCAGCTGAACAATTCAACAAAGGGATTGTTGAATGCCCGGGGTAGATTCAGGGTATGGCCACCCTGAATCCGAACGCCGAAACTCCCTCCTTCCGCGAACTCCCGGGCGGCGCGCAGAACGGCCCTGGAATGCCGGGCGGGGCGTCCAGGCTGCGGGTCGCGGTGCCGTCGGTGGCGGCCAGGGTGGCTGCGGAGCTGCGCCTTCAGATCGCAGAGGGCGCGCTGCCGCCGGGAACGAAGCTCAAGGAAGAGGCCCTTTCCGACGAGCTCGGGGTCTCCCGCAACACTGTCCGCGAGGCGTTCGCCGAACTCGCGAGCGAGCGCCTGGTTGTCCGCGAGCCCAACCGCGGCGTCTTCGTTGCCAGCCTGGGCGCCAAGGACATCCATGACGTCTACACCGTCAGGCGCGCCATCGAGGTGAGTGCTGTCCGCGGCGGGGGCAGTCCCGAGAGCATCGCCCTGGTAAGGGCGGCCGTCGAGGAAGGCAAGAGTGCAGCCGCCGCAGGGGACAGCGAACGCCTTGGCAGCGCCAACCAGCACTTCCACGGCGCCCTGGTGGCCATGGCGGACAGCGAACGGCTGAACACCATCATGTCGCAGGTGCTTGCCGAGATGCGGCTGTTCTTCCACAAGGCCGCTGTTGACGGCGGGTTCTACCAGGACTGGCTGGCGGACAATGAACAGATCTGCAAGGCCCTCGAAGCCGGGGACACGGAGCTGGCGGCTGACCGCCTGACCGACTACCTTGCCCGCTCCGAACAGCACCAGACGGCGGTCCACGCATCCCGGCCCGAAGCCTCGAAGTAGCGCTTCCCGCCCCAAATCCGGCAACTGCCGCGACGACTGAATCACCCTTGACCCCTTGACGGTGTGATCTGCGTCGCGTAAATTGTTCAACAAGTTCGGATTGTTCAACAATCCAACAATTGCTCGCAGTCCCGACTTCCGCAGCCCATCACGGTAGCCGCACAAGCGCCCGAATGCCCGACCTGCAACGCTGCAGCCCCGGACAGAAAAGGCGCACAAACACCATCCGCCCCCACCCGGATGACATCCACTCTTCATGGAGGTACAAATGGCCACTCCATCAGTAATGGCCCCCGCTGACCCGAAACCCTTCGTAGGGCGCAAGGGCATGTACAAGGCATTCGCGGCCAGCCTGACCGGAACCGCGCTGGAGTTCTACGACTTCGCCGTCTACTCCGCCGCGGCTGCGATCGTTTTCCCGCTCGTCTTCTTCCCGGCCTCGGACCCTGTCACGGGCACCCTGCTGGCCTTCTCCACCTACGCCGTCGGTTACATTTCCCGGCCCGTCGGCGGCATCATCTTCGGCCGGCTCGGGGACGAGATCGGCCGCAAGAAGATCCTGGTCATCACGCTGATGCTGATCGGCGTCGCCACGTTCCTGATCGGCCTGCTGCCCACGTATGACAACATCGGCGTCATCGCCCCCGCCATCCTCGTCTTCCTCCGCTTCGCCCAAGGTGTTGGCGTCGGCGGCGAATGGGGCGGCGCGGTCCTGCTCTCCAGCGAATTCGGCGACCCGAACAAGCGCGGATTCTGGGCCTCCGCCGCACAGATCGGCCCGCCCGCCGGCAACCTGATGGCCAACGGTGCACTCGCCGTCCTCACCCTGACCCTGTCCGAAGAAGACTTCCTGAGCTTCGGCTGGCGCATCGCCTTCCTGATCTCCGCGCTGCTGGTGGCCTTCGGCCTCTGGATCCGGCTCAAGCTCGAAGACACCCCCATCTTTAAGGCCATGGAAGCCCGGGGCGACAAGCCCAAGGCCCCCATCCGCGAAGTGCTGGCCACCCAGCGCCGGCCCCTCATCGCCGCCATGCTCAGCCGCATTGGCCCGGACGTTCTCTACGCCATGTGCACAGTCTTCACGCTCACCTACGGCATCCAGGAGCTCGGCTTCGACCGCGGCCAGGTTCTCGTCGCCGTCCTGATCGGGTCAGCCCTCCAGCTCTTCACCATGCCGCTCGCCGGCGCCATCTCCGACCGCATCAACCGCCGCCTGGTCTACGCCATCGCCGCAGTTGGCGCCGCCGTCTGGGCCTACCTGTTCTTCATCCTCCTCGAAGGACGGTCCCCGGTCATGCTGATCGTGGGCATCGTGCTGGGCCTGCTCTGCCACTCGTTTATGTACGGACCCCAGGCAGCGTTCGTCGTCGAGCAGTTCTCGCCGCGTCTCCGCTCCACCGGCAGCTCACTGGCCTACACGTTCGCCGGAATCATTGGCGGCGCCATCGCTCCGTTCATGTTCACCCTCCTGCTGAGCACCTATGACAGCTGGGTCCCGGTGGCCATCTACCTCAGCGTCGCCTGCCTCCTGACCCTCGTGGGCCTGGCCCTGGGCCGCGACTCCAACGTTGCCGAGGACGAGGAGTACCTGCAGTCTTCAACCGAGCCGGCCACGGAAGTTGTTGAGAGCGGGACCCGATGAATCCGGCCAACGCACTCCTGGCACCCTCCGATGCGCGCCTGAAGTTCCGCAACGGCCTGGTCACCCCCACCTCCGGATGGAGCGACGGCTACACCCAGGCGAACCTGATAGCAGTGACGGCCGACTACGCCGACGAATTCATCGAATTCTGCCGGCTCAATCCCAAAGCCTGCCCCGTCATCGACATCATCCCGGCGGGAAAGTACGGGAGCGCCCTCGCCGCTGGATCGGACATCCGCACGGACATCCCCGCCTACCGGGTGTGGGTGGACGGTGAACTTGCCGACGAAGTCACGGACGTCTCATCGGTCTGGCGTGACGACATGACGGCCGTCCTCATCGGCTGCAGCTTCACCTTCGAGGCCGCGCTTGCAAGCGCCGGCGTCCCGCTGCGGCATACCGAAACCGGCAGGAACGTGCCGATGTACCGCACGAACGTCGAGTGCACCCCTGCGGGTCGGATCCACGGCCCGATGGTGGTTTCCATGCGCCCGATGCCGCCCGGGCTGGTCGATACGGCCATCAGGGTGACATCGGAAGTGCCGAAAGTCCACGGCAGCCCGGTTCACGTCGGATCGCCCGGGGACCTGGGCATTGCCGACATCAACCGCCCCGACTTCGGCGATGCGGTGGAGATCCGGCCGGGGGAAGTGCCGGTTTTCTGGGCCTGCGGGGTGACACCGCAGAGCGCGGTGATGGCCTCCAGGCCCGCCTTCGCCATCAGCCACGCCCCCGGCTACATGTTCATCACTGATGTTCCCGAAAGCGCCTACCGGGAACGGACAGGAGCGTCATCATGAAGAAGAGACTTCCCGTTGCCGAGAAACGGGCACGCAGGATCATCAACCTTTCGGCGCCGCGGCGGCAGGCCACCGGCACCCACTGCGAACTGACCGGAGTCTGGCAGAGCCCGGCGGGAGCGAGCATCTCGCTGTACGAGGGCCAGCTCTTCCCAAGCGATGCCGGCCGGCCATGCGTCTGGACGTACGCGGGCCAACCGGCGAGCAAAGCCGATTCCGGAGGCGCCCGGTGGGCAGCTCCGGAGCGTCACAGACTGTAGGACAGTAAACGGCGAGCGGACGACGGCGGGACTTCCCGCCGTCGTCCGCTTACTGACGTGTTGAGGAGTGTCAGGGCAGCCGCGATGGACGCAGTAGGGTGGGCGTGCCCGCACTTTCGGGGTCGAGTGGCACCGGGCTGATCAGCACGGCTGGCCCGCGGTGCAGGATGCCGTTCGAGAGCGGTTGGCAGCGCACGCCGCCCCGCCCGCGCATCGCTTTATGGGCGCCCGGGGCCAGCATCTCATCCATCCAGGCGCAGGGGTGGGCCGGCCTGCCGGCCCGGAGCCGCACGAGGTCCCCCTGCGATTCCAGGGCGAACTCCCCGCCAAGCAGCGGCGCCAGATGGGCACCCCGGAGCACCACGTTGCGCCGCGTCAGCAGCGGGTCAAAGGGGCCGGTCCCGAGCTCCGCTGCGATCGCTTCGAGGGCCTCGACCGCGATCAGCGTGACCGCTGCATCCATGTGCGCGGCCTTGCCGAAGAACCGGTCGCCCACAATGCCTTTGCCGGCCACCAGTTCGACGTGCTCGGCGTCCGTGGTGGGGACCGCGGCCGCTCCCTCGCGTGCGCGGCCAAAATAGGCGTGCGCCGGAGACACGAGCAGATGAAGTATCTCAACGTCGTACCGGTAACTTGCCGTCATGCCTCAAAACTATCCCCCATCGCGGGGGCCAGCGCACCGGGAAGGCCCGAAGCGTTGCCCAAGGGCGGACCGAACACCGGGACTACGATGGGTTCCTGGCCAGGAACAGGGCACACACACCGGATAGGGACACGGATGACTACTGAACGCACCGACAACGCCGCCGTACACAATGCCGCGGCGGCGTACTTCCGCGCCAAGCTCAGCTTCGAGATCGATGTCATGGACGTGGCCGAGAACCTCGCGGCCGCGGAATTCGTGCTGGTCGACACCAGGCGGCGGGCGTCCTGGGACCACGGCCATATCCCCGGGGCCGTGCACCTGCCCACCGCCGACATCCCGTCCCGCGCCCCGGAACTGATCCCCGCCGGCACAGGCGTGGTGGTCTATTCCTGGGGGCCGGGCTGCAACGGCAGCACCTTCGCGGCCCTGGCGTTCGCTGAGCTGGGCTATCCCGTGCGGGAAATGATCGGCGGAATCGAGTACTGGGCACGGAACGGCCTGCCGGTGGAGACGGCCGACGGCGTCACTCCGGGAAGCCCGACGTGCTGGTCACGGCGCACACGCTGTAACCCGCCAGGTTACGCGCCGGGATCTGCCGGATGCGGCCAGACCGCAACACCCGGAAAACGCACGACGGCGGCACTCACCCGAGTGCCGCCGTCGAACTTTAACCGCTGGTGCTAGGCCGTCACAGCCAGGGCGTCGATCTCCACGAGCATGACCTCGTGGGGGAGGTCAACGAACACGGTGGTGCGGCTGGGAAGGGCTCCACTGGGGACGTTCTCCTTGATGAACTCGCCGTAGACCTCGTTCATGGCGGCGAAGTCGTCGCGGGTGGTGAGGTAGACGCGGAACATCAGCACGTCCTCCACGGAGGAGCCGCCGGCTTCCAGGATGGCCTTGACGTTTTCCAGGGTGCGGCGGGTCTGGACGCGGACGTCGCCCTCGCCGATGTACTGGTTGGTGGCGGGGTCCATGGGGCCCTGGCCGGAGACCTGGAAGAAGCCGCCCTTCCGGATGCCCTGGGAGAATACGTGCGCCGGGGCGGGAGCGTTTTCGGTCAGTACTACGGTCTTTTCACTCATGCTGAGTTCCTTTCGTGGCTGATCCAGCCGAGGTCCTTCGAGATGGCCTCGGTGCTGGCTTTGAGGTCGGGCAGCAGCTCCAGCAATCCTTCATAGCTGAGCATCACCACCGGTACCGAACAAGAGGCTGCGGCAACAACGGCGCCGCTGGCGTCGCGAATGGGGGTCGCGATGCAGTGCACGAACGCTTCGTGCTCGGCATTGTCGTGGGCCCAGCCCTGGATCCCGACCTGCTCCAGTTCGGCCAGCAGGGCTTCCGGCGAGGTCAGGGTGTTGTCGGTAACTTTGACGTAGTCCAGCCCCGCGGCGATCTTTTCCTGCCGGCTGCGCGGCATGTCGGCGAGGAGGACTTTCGCCACAGCGGCCGAGTGCAGCGATGCAGTCAGGCCGATGCGCGAATACATGCGGACAGGGTGATGCGATTCGAACTTGTCGATGTACACCACCTCGTTGCCTTCGAAGGCCGCGAGGTGCACGGTGTGCCCGGTGCGGCCGTTCAGTTCGGCCAGATGCGGGTGGGCCACCTTGCGGATGTCCCGCTGCTCCAGCGCGAGCGAAGACAGTTCGAACAGTTTGGAGCCAAGCATGAAGCGCTGGTTCTCGTCCCGGACCACAAAACGCTTTTCTTCCAAGGCGTGCAGCAGGCGCATCACTGTGGTTTTGTGCACGGACGCCTTGGCAGCGAGCTCGTCCAAGGTGGCAGGCTTGGCGGCGAGTTCAGCGAGCAGGTCGATGGCCCGCATCAGGCTCTGGCTCAAGGTGTCACGCTCCGGTTCTGGTGTTGAAGTGACCGTCGGCAACGCGGATGGCGGCCCACTCGGCGTCGGTCGACGCAAGGATTGCGGCCAGCTGCGCGGCCTCGGGGAGCGGACCGCGGTCGCCGTGGACGGTGAGCGTGCAGGCCGCCGCCACGTGGCCCCTGCGGAGGCTTGCCTTCTGGTCCAGGCCGAAGAGCATGCCGCTCAGGTAGCCCGCCGCGAAGGAATCCCCGGCGCCTACCGGTTCGACGACGTCCACGGACAGTGCCGGGACCTCGTCGCGGCTGCCGTTCCGGTTCAGCGCAATCGCGCTGATCGCCTCGTTCTTGATCACCAGGACGTCAGGGTCCGGGAGGAGCCTGCGGAGTTCGGCCTCGTCCGTGGTGCCGAACGCATGCTCGGCTTCGTCCTTGCCAACGAGGACGACGTCGGCCAGGTTGGCCATCCGTCGAAGCACCGAGCGGTCCCGGCCGGACCAGAGGGCGGCCCGCCAGTTGACGTCGAAGCTGATGGTCCGTCCGTTCCGTGGGGCGGTCAGGACGGCCTCGATGAGTTCCAGGCACTCCGGTGAGAGGGCGGCAGTGATTCCGCTGAGGTGGATCAGGGCCGCGCTTTCCAGCAGGCCGGCGACCACCGGATTCGCCAGCGTTCCGCGTCCCATGGCCGACGCCGCGCTGCCTTGCCGGTAATACAGGACCGAGCTGCCGCCGTCGGGGTCTGACTCCTGGGCGGGGACCTTGATGTAGAGGCCGGTGGGCAGGGCGGGGTCAACTTCGACGCCGGCCACTCCCACGCCGTGCCCGCTGAGCTCGTTGAGGATGCGCGTGCCGAAACCGTCCCGGCCGACACGTCCCACCCAGTGCGAGTCCAGGCCCATGGCCGCGAGCCCCATGGCAACGTTCGACTCGGCCCCACCGATCCCGCAGTGGAGCTCGGTGGCCTGGTGCAGCGGTACGGCCTGTACCGGGGTAAGCATGGCCATCGTCTCGCCAACACACACAGCTGACAGCATGTAACTCCCGCACTCCCTCTTGCGCTTTTCAGCGGCACTCGGACGCCGCGGTACGGAGGGTTCCGCGGCGGATAAACCGGCTCTGCGGGCACGCCGCGGCCTTGACTCTCAATCCTGCACCATGTTAGACATATCACCAGCAGCTTTGCAACCAGCGTTGCAAAATACGCAACGCACCGGTGGTGTACCCATCGCCGAGACCCACAACGCAGCTCCAACAACGCAGCGCACCGTGAAGGGAATGAACCCGTGAATACTTCCGCGTACGGCGCCGAAGCAACGGCTGAGGCCATTTCGGCGGCCGCCGTGGCCGCCCTCGAAGACGTCCGGCTCGACTGGCGGCACAAGGCCGTGCCCGCCACCGCCAACGGGACAACCCACGCCGGGTTCGTCGCGGCGGGCCACAACCTGGCTGACCTGCAGACCCCGCTGCTTACGCTCGATGCCCGGGCCCTGGGCGGCAACGCGGACCGGCTCGCCTCGTGGTGCAGGGAGCACGGCGTGCTGCTGGCCCCGCACGGAAAAACCACCATGGCACCCCAGCTGTGGACCGAACAGCTCAACCGCGGAGCCTGGGGCATCACGCTCGCCAACTTCGCCCAGCTCCGGGTGGCCCGCGAGTTCGGCGTCCGCCGCCTGCAGCTCGCCAACAGCCTCACGGACCCGCACGCCATCGAGTGGGTGGCCAACACCGCCACTGCAGACGCCCCCATCCTGTCCTGGGTGGACTCCGTGGACACCGTGGAGGTCATCGGCCGCACCCTGGCGGCCGCCGGAAGCGGGGCTGTCCTGGATGTCCTCGTGGAGCTTGGCGGAACCGGCGGCCGGACAGGTGCCCGCGGCGTGGACGCCGCCCTGGACGTGGCCCGGGCCGTCTCGGCGTCGCCGCACCTGCGGCTGGTGGGCGTCAGCGGCTACGAAGGATCGCTGGCCCACACCGCGGACCAGGACAGCCTCGCCGCCGTCCGCGGCTACCTCGGCCGCATGCGCCAGCTCCATGAGGAACTGCTCGACGGCGGCCTGTACGGGTCCGACGCCGTCATCCTCACCGCCGGCGGCAGCGCCTACTTCGACGACGTCGTCTCCGTCCTTTCGCCTTGCATCACGGCCAGCACCGGGCCCGCCGGCCCGGCGGACAGCCCCCGCGTGGAACTCATGATCCGCAGCGGCGCCTACATCATCCACGACGACGGCTTCTACCGCGGCATCTCGCCGTTTTCCCGCGACGGAGGCGAACCCTTCCGCGCCGGAATGCACGGCTGGGCGCGGGTTGTGTCCCAGCCTGAGCCGGGCCTGGCCATCCTTGACGCCGGCAAACGGGACCTCCCCGTCGACGAAGGACTGCCGCGCCCCCAGCTCATCGGACCCGCCCTCGGCGGCCCCATGGAACCGCTCGCCGGCGCCGAAATCACCGCCGTCAACGACCAGCACTGCTTCATGACGTTCGACGCCGGAACCACCTCGGTGCGGCCCGGTGACGTGGTCCGGCTGGGCCTGTCCCACCCGTGCACCGCGCTCGACAAATGGACCGTCATCCCGGTCCTGGCGGACACCGACGGCGACCGGACCGTCGTCGACCTCATCCACACCTTCTTCTAGGACACATGCCATGAAGACCCTCATCAGCAACGCCGTCCTGGTGGACGGAACCGGAGCGGACCGCCGCCCGGCGGACGTCCTGCTGGACGGCCCGGTCATTGCCGCCGTCGCCGACGCCGGAACCCTCACCGCAGCCGGAACCGGCGCCGGCCGCACGATCGACGCCACAGGCCTGGTCCTGAGCCCCGGCTTCATCGACATGCACGCCCACTCGGACCTTCAACTGCTGGTCAACAAGGACCACTACGCCAAGCTCAGCCAGGGCGTCACCACGGAACTGCTGGGCCAGGACGGACTGTCCTACGCGCCCGTGGATGACGCAACCCTGGCCGGGGTCCGCGAGAAGATTGCCGGCTGGAACGACAACCCCGCGGACTTCGACTGGAACTGGCGGACAGTGGGCGAGTACCTCGACCGGCTGGACCGCGAAGACAGCGACGGCGGCCGGATCGCCACCAACGCCGCCTACCTCGTCCCGCAGGGAACCGTCCGCGCCATGGTGATGGGCTTCGCCGAAGGCGACCCCACGCCCGGGCAGCAGGAGCGGATGCAGGACGTGGTCCGCACCGCCATGGAGGAAGGCGCCGTGGGAATGTCCTCCGGGCTGACCTACACGCCGGGAATGTATGCCCGCACCGAGGAACTCGCCGGGCTCTGCCGGACGGTGGGGGAGCTGGGCGGCTTCTACGCACCGCACCACCGCTCGTACGGCAAGGGCGCGCTGGGCGCCTACGCCGAAATGATCGGCCTGAGCCGGGATACCGGCTGTGCCCTGCACCTGTCCCACGCCACCATGAATTTCGCCGAGAACAAGGGCCGCGCCGGCGAGCTGCTGGACCTGATCGACGCAGCCCTGGACGACGGCGTGGACATCACCCTGGACACGTACCCCTACCTTCCCGGAGCCACCACCCTTTCCGCCATCCTCCCCAGCTGGGCCTCGTCCGGGGGCACCGGGGCCACCCTGGAGCGCCTCGCCGATCCGGAAACCCGGGCGAAGATCCGCGAAAGCGTGGAGATCTACGGTTCCGACGGCTGCCACGGGGTGGTGGCCGAATGGGACACCCTGGAGATCAGCGGCGTCCAGAACCCGGCGCTGGCCGGGCATGTGGGCAAGACGATCGCGGGCATCGCCGCTGAAACGGGTGCAGAGCCCTTCGACGTCTTTGCGCGCATCCTCACCGAGGACCGGCTTGGCACCGGCATCCTGCAGCACGTTGGCCACGAGGAAAACGTCCAGGCCATCATGAAGCACCGCACGCACACCGGCGGCAGCGACGGACTCCTGGTCGGAGCCAAGCCGCACCCGCGGGCCTGGGGCACATTCCCGCGCTACCTCGGCCACTACTCCCGGGACCTCGGCCTGCTCAGCCTCGAAGAAACCGTGCACCACCTGAGCGGCCGCCCAGCGGCACGGCTCAAGCTTGACCGCCGCGGCCTGGTCCGCGAGGGCTTCGCAGCCGACGTGGTCCTCTTCGATCCGGAAACCGTCCGGGACGAAGCCACATTTGAGCACCCGCGCCGGGCCGCTGCCGGCATCCACTATGTCTTCGTCAACGGCGCGGCAGCCATCGACGGCGGCCAGCCGACCGGCGTCCGCGCCGGCCGTGCCCTGCGTCGCAGCAGCGACGGACTCACCCGAGAAGGAAAGCAACCCACCCATGACTCCTGAAGAATTCGTCCGGCAGCTTGAAGCCGACCGCACCCTCGCCGTCGTCCGCGCCGCGTCCATCCCGGACGCTGCGGACCTCTGCCGGGCACTGGCCGACGGCGGCATCCGCACCGTCGAACTGACCTTCACCACGCCGGATGTGCTGACCCACGTCCGGCGCGCTGCGGACACGGCCGCGGAGCACGGCGCCGCCGTCGGAATCGGCACGGTGATGACGGCGGACCAGGCACGGGCAGCGATCGACGCCGGGGCGCAGTTCCTGGTGACGCCCGGGCTCCGCCCGGAGGTGGCCAAAGTGGCCGCCGACGCCGGCATCCCCTTCAGCCTGGGTGCCATGACCCCCACCGAGGTGGCGCAGGCCCTGGACCTGGGCTCCGCTGCCGTCAAGATTTTCCCGGCCCGGCAGCTCGGCCCGGTGTACCTGAAGGACCTGCAGGGCCCCTACCCGGGGATCCGGCTGCTCCCGTCCGGCGGCATCGACGCCTCCAATGCCAGGAGCTACCTCGACGCCGGCGCCGCCGCAGTCTGCTGCGGCACCAGCGTGGTCCCGCCGGCAGCAGTGGCTGCCGGCGACTGGGCAGACATCGCGGCGCGTGCCGCATCCTTCACCGGCACCCTCAAGTAGGACTTACCCAGAAAGAAACGCCCATGAACGAATTCCTTACCTGGCTGCGGCACGACACCGCAGGCCTGCTCCTCCTGGCAGGCGCGGGCATCGCCCTCCTGCTGTTCCTGATCAAAAGTCAAGCTCGAACCGTTCATCGCCCTGGTGGGAACCGGCGTACTCGTGGCCCTGGTGGGCGGGATCTCGGTGGAAGCGCTGGTCGGCTCGGCCACCAAGAGCAGCGACGCCCTCATTGAAAAGGGCTTTGCCGGCATCCTCGGCCACATCACGGTGATCATCGGCCTCGGCACGGTGCTCGGCGCCATCCTCGAGCGATCCGGCGGCGCGGAAGTGCTGCTGGGCAGGCTCGTGAAGATCTTCGGCGAGAAGGGCACCCCGCTCGCCATGGGCATCACCGGCTTCATACTTGGCATCCCGGTGTTCTTCGACATCGGCATCTTCGTCCTGGCGCCGCTGGTGTACGTCGCGGCCATCCGCGGCGGCAAGTCCCTCGCCCTGTACGCGCTTCCTTTGCTGGCGGGCCTGTCCGTGACTCACGCCTTCCTGCCGCCGCACCCCGGCCCCGTTGCCGCCGCCGGCCTGTTCCACGTGGACCTTGGCTGGATCATCCTCATGGGCCTGATCTGCGGTATTCCGGCCTGGTTCGCCTCCGGCATCCTGTGGGGCACCTGGATCGGCAAGCGCGTTATGATCAATGTTCCCGAGGACCGGATCGTCCCCGAAGCTGAGGAAGCCAAGGGCCACGAACCGTCCATCGGGCTGGTGCTGCTGGCCATCGGCCTGCCGATGCTGCTCATCCTCGGTGGCACCTTCGGAAACATCTTCGCTCCCGCAGGCCCGCTGCGTGACGCCCTGACCTTCTTCGGCAACCCGGCGATCGCACTGACCGTGGCTGTGCTGCTGGCCATGTGGCTCCTGGGCATCCGCCGCGGCATGACGCCGGACGAGCTCAGCGAAATCACCGGCTCATCCCTGCGCCCGGTGGGCATGATCCTGCTCGTGGTCGGCGCCGGTGCATTCTTCGGCGCGGTTCTGTCCGCCACGGGCGTTGGCAAGGCCGTTGCGGATTCGCTGGCCCAGGCCGGGCTGCCGATCATCCTCTCCGCCTTCGTCATCAGCGCGGGCATGCGCATCGCCCAGGGCTCCGCCACCGTGGCGATCGTGACCACGGGCGGCATCCTGGCACCCAGCCTGGCCTCCGGCTTCTCCCAGCCGCAGCTTGCCCTGATCGTGGTGGCCATTTCGTCCGGCTCCATCATTGCCAGCCACGTCAACGACGGCGGCTTCTGGATCATCTCCAAGTACTTCAACATGTCCGTCAAGGACACCCTGAAGACCTGGACCGTGCTGGAAACCGTGCTGTCCGTGGTGGGCTTCGCCATGGCCGCACTGCTCTACCAGTTCGTCTAGTGACCGGGCGGGACAGCAAGCGGCCCATAGCCGACGCGCGAACGGGCAGGTAATGCCATCAAATCCTTGGTTGCGGGCATTACCTGCCAGTTCGCGCTCGGGGAGTCAGTGCGGCCGGTCGGGGCGGATGCGGACGGGCGCCAGGGCGGCGATGGTTATGACGGCGGTGATGGAGCCTGCGCACATGATCGCAGCCAGGACAATGATCTGGAAGCGCCCGGCCTCCAACGGTGAGATGCCTCCGAAGATGGCGCCCACGAAGGCGCCCGGCAGTGTGACCAGCCCTGTCGTCTTCGTCTGGTCGGTGCTGGGAATCAGGGCCGAGTAGACGGCGGCGCGGGCCAGCTCCCGGGTTGACTGCCGCGGCGTGGCCCCGAGGGCGAGCCAGCCCTCCACCTCCTCCCAGCGGTCGTTCACGGATTCCGCAAACCGCAGGCCGGCCAGGGTGGCGATGGTCATCGCGTTGCCGATGACTATGCCGCCGATTGCCAGGGCATAACGCGGTGTGAACGGGATGGCTCCTGTCACGAAAATGATGGCCAGGGTGGCTGCGATGCCGGCGGCCATGGAGGCGCTGACGAGTCCGAGGCGCCTCCAGCTCCAACCGATCCGCCGCGCGGCAGTTGCTGCCGCCACCGTGAACATGGTCAGCAGCGCGGCCGCAACGAAGACGGGGCTGGTGATGACGCCGCTCAGAACAAAGCTGATCACGGCAAGCTGTGCCGCTCCGCGCAGGATTGCCAGGGCCGGTGCGGAACTGTGCGGCGCCTTGAACCCCCGGAGGACCGTCACCGTCAGGGCCAGGAGAAGGGCGACGCAGAGCAGGGTAGGAATGAACGCGCCCAACTCGGTCATGCTGCCAGCCTAGCGGCGGGCAGCGATAACGGACGACGACGGCGGGAGGTCCCGCCGTCGTCGTCCGTTGCGCCTGCCGCAGTGCAGCGGCGTTAGTGCCAGAGCCCCAGCGCGAACTCCGCGATCACGGTGGAGAGCAGGAACGACGCGGTGATGGCGAGCAGCCCGACGGGAATGATCTTCCAGCCGATGTTTTTCAGCAGCGGGATGTCCTTGCCGAGCGACAGTCCGGCCAGGGTCAGCATGACCGTGGCGATGGACAGGAAGTCAACGGTTTTCACCATCGCGTTAAGCGGCTCGGCCCCGAAGAACCACGGGCTGGAGATGTACGCCCCGATGGTGGTGATGAACACGATCGCGGAGATCTTCCGGGTGATCCTGGCCAGGAGGAGGCTGAAGAGCACCAGAGCCAGCAGGATGGCGTAGCCGCCGACGATGGACCAGCTGAATCCCTTGGCCGCGATCGAGGCCGTGGCGACGCCGAGGACTGTGAGGACCGAAAGCGAGAGCCAGAGGGGCAGCGTGATGGCGGCCGACGACGCAGCGACCTGTTCCCGGAATTTCCGGTTGGCGTCGGATTGGGCGGTTTCCCGGTCGATATCTGCCTGCGTCCTTTCGGCGGTGGCCCCGGCCGTGACGGCAGCGGTTTCGCGGACCGTTTGCTTGCGGGTCAGGAACCGGTAGAAACGGTCGGCGAGCGGCAGGGCCACATAGATGCCGACGTACACGCCCAGGACCGTGGTGATCAGGTTGGAGATGGCGGCCATGGCGAGGATGGCCTCCTGGTCGCCGGGGTAGGCGCCGATGATGCTTGCTGCGGAGGCGGCCATCATCGAGCCGGAACCCACGCCCGCACCCATCGCCAGGGCCAGGGGGTCGAAGAGCTTCCAGTTGGCCACGAGCGAGGTCAGCAGGGTGATGAACACGGCGCCGAAGAGGGTACCGAAGACATACATGGCAAGGACGCCGCGGTACTGGTCGGAGTCTGGGCCGTACTTTTCGGAGACCATGGCGAAGGAGGGCTCGCGGTCCAGGGAGAAGGTGGCGCCGACAGTCGCCTTGCCCATGCGCAGCAGGACGGCCAGCGGGAGTGCCAGTACAACGGTTCCGAGCAGATGGCCGACCTCCTGCAGGAGCAGTGCCGGCCCGGCCTTGATGAGGCTGGGGAGGCTGGGGCCGATGTTGAACGCAAGCCGGGCCACCAGCAGGAAGACCGCCACGCCCACCAGGGCTGCCGCCACCCGCTGGAGGTCCAGGCCGAGGGGCTTGAACTTCTGGACCGAGGTCAGCAGGCCGAGGATGAGGCCCCAGACCATGGGGAAGATGATGATCGAGCCGATGCCCAGATCGATCTTCAGCTGGCCGATGAGCTGGACGGTGACGGCGATGGCGAGGGCCAGCGCCGCAACGGGAAGTGTCAGCTTGGTTCCGGCCCTGGTGACCGGAGCGGTTGTGGTGCTGGTACTCATGGTGTGACTTCCTGTGGGTTGGGGCGGCTGAACGCGGCACCGGTGAACCGCTCGCGTTCTGTGGGGTTGGTGGCGGCGGCTGCGACGGTCCAGGCCAGGGCAAGGGCTGCCTCGAACATGACCGCGTATGCCTCCGGGGTGTCCGCCAGGGCGGCGAAGGCGTGGGAGTGGATCGGCACGTCCGCGCCCGGGATGCTCAGCCAGGGGTGCAGGCTGGGGATGACCTGGGAAATGTTTCCCATGTCCGTGGAGCCGCCGCTGAGGCCGGCGGAGGGCGAGGTGTCCTTGCCGAAGGAGTCCATCGCACTGGTCCAGTGGGCCGCGAGGGCATCGTCCTGGACCAGGGGTTCGTACAGCGGTTCCGTGGCTTCAATGGTCAGTTGCGTCCCGGTGGCCAGGGCGGCGCCCTCGAAGCAGCGGCGCACGCGTTCCAGCAGCGCTTCGTACTCCGGCAGGGTGAAGGCGCGGCATTCGAAGTTCACCACGGCCCGCTCCGGAATGATGTTGGTGACGTGCCCGGCCTCGGCGACGTACAGGGCAATCCTGTGGTCGCCGGGGATCTGCTGCCTGAGCAGGCCCACGGCAACCTGGCTCAGCACTGCGGCGTCGGCGGCGTTCACGGCCTGGTGCGGAGCGGCCGCTGCGTGCGCGGCCTTGCCGGTGAACGTTGCCTGGTACCGCCCCACGGCCTGGGCGCTGGTCCCGGCAGGGTTGTAGGTCAGGCCGTCCTGGACCGGGTGAACCATGAGTGCCAGGCCCACGCCGTCGAAACCGCCGCGTTCCAGCATGAGGGCCTTGCCGCCGCCGTGCTCTTCGGCCGGGGTGCCGATGGCCTTGAGGGTGATGCCCAGTTCATCGGCGAGCGGAGCCAGCGCCAGTGCGGCAGCAACCGAGGCCCCGGCGATCAGGTTGTGCCCGCACGCGTGGCCGATCTGGGGGAGAGCGTCGTACTCGACGCACAGCGCCACGACGAGGTCACCGCTGCCGGCGGTCGCCGTGAAAGCGGTGGGCAGGCCGCAGCTCCCGCGTTCTACCGTGAAGCCGCCTTCTTCGAGCAGCGTGGCGGCCGCCTCGGCGGAACGGGTTTCCTCGAAGGAAATTTCGGGGTTGGCGTGCATGCTCCTGGCCATGACGTGGACGCTCGGTTTCCACCGGTCCACTCCCTCGCTGAGCTCAGTTCTCAACGCGTCGGCGGGTCTGGATGTGTCTGTAAGGTCCACGGGTCTCTGCCTTGCTGGTACGAAAGGGCTGGTCGGAAAGGGCTAGTAGGAAAGGGAAGGGAAGGGGGAGCCGGCCGCCCGGGTGGGCACCCAGACCGCCTTGGTCTGGGTGTACTCGTCCAGCACACCGGGACCGGAGGACCGCCCGTGGCCCGAGTCGCCGAAACCGCCGAACGGGACGGCCACGTGGATGGTCTTGTACGAGTTGATCCAGAACGTTCCGGCCCTGACCGAACGCGCCACATGGTGGGCCCGGGAAACGTCCGAGGTCCACACGGCTCCCGCCAGGCCGAAACTGGTGCTGTTGGCCCGGGCGATTGCCTCCGCCTCGGTGTCGAAGGCATCCGCGCCGACCACCGGGCCGAAAACCTCGGTGGTCTCCAGGCGGTTCTGCGGCGTCACGCCGTCCAGCAGGGTGGGCATCACCCAGTGGCCGCCGGCCAGGGCTGAGTCGGCGAGGCGGGACGGAAGCGCGGATCCGGTGATCCGGCGCCCGCCGTCCTGCACGCCTGCGTCGATGAGGGAGTTGACGGTGGCGAACTGCTGGGCGGTGATGATGGGGCCCACCTCGGTGTCGGCGCTCAGCGGATCCCCGACCCGGAGGCGGCCGGCCCGGTCCGCGACCAGCTCCACGAACCTGTCGTGCACACTCCGTTCCACGAGGAGCCGGGACCCAGCCACGCAGGACTGCCCCGCCCCGGAGAAGATGGCCGAAATGGCGCCGTCTGCCGCCCGCTCGAGGTCGGCGTCGGCGAACACGATGTTGGCGGACTTGCCGCCGAGTTCCAGCAGGGCCGGAATGCCGGCCTGGGCGGCGGCCACCGCGACGCGGCGCCCGGTGGGCACGGAGCCGATGAAGCTGACTTTGCCCACGCGGCGGTCCGATGTGAGGGCTGCGCCGACCGTCTGGCCGAGGCCGGGGGCGACATTGAAAGCACCGTCCGGCAGTCCGGCTTCGTGGGCCAGCTGTGCCACCCGGATGGTGGAGGCCGGTGTGAACTCGCTGGGCTTGATGATCACGGCGTTGCCGGCGGCCAGGGGTGCGGCGGAATTCCAGCCCGCGGTGAACATCGGCGCGTTCCAGGGGGTGATGGCCACGACGACGCCCCACGGCACCCGCTCGGTGTAGGTGTGCCAGGATCCGGGCACGGGGATGGTCTGTCCGGTGAGCTTGTCCGCCCAGCCGGAGTAGTAGCCGAACATTTCGGCCACCTTGGCGGCTTCCACCCGGGCATCCCGGATGGGTTTTCCGGTGGTGGCCGATTCCAGGATGGCCAGTTCTTCGGTGTGCGCCTCCAGCGTGCGGCTGACGTTCCGGAGGATGGCCGCGCGCTCGAATCCGTTGAGTGCGCCCCAGGCCGCGGCGCCGCGGACGGAGCTTTCCAGGATGTCCCGGGCTCCTTCGGCGCCCGGATCGGCGTAGGTGGCGAAGGGCGCGCCGGTCGCGGCGGCGGTGAGCGTGATGCTTTCCCCGTTGCCGGGCACCACCTTGCCGTCGATGAAGGCGCCGAGGCCGGCGGGGAAAGCCGCGTCGAGGACGGCGCGGGCGGTGTCCGTCGAGGAGGACGTGGGTGCTGTGGTGATGATCATGCGGGGTCCTTAAGCGCGGTGTGCGGTGGCTGCGGCCACGGTGGTGGGAGTGCCGGAACGGGTGATGGCGGGGGCAACCATACGGGCTATTTCGGTGAAGTCGGCGGCGGGGCCGAGGGCGGCCAGGGCTTCCTGCCATTGGCCGACGACGGCGGCGAGCAGGGCGGGGTTCTCGCCCTTTTGCCGGGCAACGTCCACCGCCAGGGCGGCGTCGCGGGCCATGAGGCCCAGGGCGAAGCCGGAATCGTGGGTGCCGGAGAGCACCCAGTTGGGGTACATGTTGGCGGAGACTTTGCTGCCGCCGGAGGCTGCGCTGATGCTGGCCGCGGCGGTGCCCGGATCGATGCCGTAGGCCTTCGCGACGGCGAGGGCTTCGCCCACGGCCACGAGGTTGGCGGCGGCCAGGACGTTGTTCAGCAGCTTGACGACGTTGCCGCTGCCCGGGCCGCCGATGTGGCTGTATTTTCCGCCGGTCAGTGCGTTCAGCACGGGCTCGGCGGCGGCGAGGTCTGTTTCGCTGGCTCCGACGAAGGCGCTGAGGGATCCGGTGGCGGCGCCGTCCCTGCCGCCGGAAACGGGCGCATCCACAAACGCGGCGCCGTTCGATTCGGCCAGGGCTGCCATCGCGGCGCTGGTGGCCGGTTCGGAGGTGGTGGTGTCAACGATGGCGACGGTTCCGGGGACGCTGAACAGGGCGGGCACAGTGGCCTCGACAATCGCGGCCGACGGCAGGGACAGCACCACGTAGGGTGTTCCGGCCAGCGCACCGGCGTCCGTCACGGTGGCGATGCCGCGTGCTTCCGCGGCCGCCCTGGCGGCTTCGGACGGGTCGAACCCTGTGACCTGCCAGCCGGTGCGGTGCAGGGTGTCGGCCATGGCTCCACCCATCGAGCCGAGGCCGATGACGGCTATGCGGCGGTCGATGCTGGTGTTCATTGGAAGCTCCTTGGGGGTGTTGCTGAAGTTCGGCTGGTGGGTGTGGCGGGGATGGACAGGCAGGTGATGGAGGTGCGTCCGGTCCTGGAATGCGCCTAGTCCAGAAAGATGTCCAGGTCTTTCCAGAGCTGCTGGGTCCGGCGGATGGTTTCCCGGCTGCGTTCGGGGTGGGCAGCCTCCATTCCGGTCAGCAGGCCGTACACCGCGGAGTTGGCAGCGGTGACGGACTGGAAGAAGGAGATACCTTCGGAGGCGACCACCAGCAGATGGTCCGCGATCGTGGCCAGGCGGCCGCGCCGCATGTCGCTGATCGCCACGACCTTCACACCGGCCTGGTGCGCCGCCTCTGCTGCGGCGATGATCTCGCGCATGGAGCGCCACATGTTGATCACCACCAGGACATCGCCGGGGCCGAGCCTGTTGACGCTGGAGGCGAGGTGGACCCCGCCACGCGGCTCCAGGGTGATGGGGTAGCCCATGATGGTTCCCAGATGTGCCATGACGCTGGCCGGGCCGGCGAAGGAGCCCATGCCCACCACGGTGATCGACCGTGCCTCGGCCAGCGTCGCGATGGCGGACTGGGCCTCGTCGGCGGTGTTCGCGTCGAGGGTGAGTCGGAGATTTTCGATGTCGTGGTTCAGCGCATCGTGGAGCGGGCTGCGGTGTGCACCGTGTTCCACCAGGGTGTCCTCGGTGGAGATCATCACCAGGTAGCGGGCGCGCAGTTCGCGCTGGAGGTCGGGCCAGCCGCGGTAGCCCAGGTGCTGTGCGGCCCGGACCACGGTGGAGTTGTTCACATCGGCACGCTGCGCGATCTCGGCGATGTCCGCGTAGGAGGACAGCTGCGGATTGCGCACGATGACCTCCACTACCCGGCCCTGGGCTTTGGTCAGGAGGACGTCCGGCAGGGCGTCTCCGAGCCAGGCGGATGCCGGATCGGAGGCGCCGTTGCTGCTGGCGGGATGACCGGGCGATGCCGAACTGGACACAGCGGGAACTCTTCTCTGTAATCTGAATCACTCTGCAATGGTGTTTGCATCAAATGTACTATGCAATTTGGTTTGCAGGAAGAGTTTTGTGTTTCCGGGCTGTTAAACCTGGCTGTCCGAGGTGATCCCCCAGCCGTCAGGCATCCCCAAAGCCGCCGGGCCGGGCTGGCACCGCACCGGTTCCCAGGTCACCCCAGCAGGTCGTCCTCGTAGCACCAGCGCCAGTTTTCGCCGGGTTCGATGCTCCGCATCACCGGATGGCCTGTCGACCCGAAGTGCCGGGAGGCGTGGTTTCCAGGGGAGGAATCACAGCAGCCCACGTTGCCGCAGTCCAGGCACATCCGAAGGTGTACCGTCGTCGTCCCTTCCAGTGCGCAGTCCGGACAGAAGGGGTCCGCCGGAACCTGCGGGTCCGGCGCGGACTCCAGATGGCCGCAGACGCCGCCGGGCCTCGCGATGCCCTCTCCGCCGCCCCCGTCGGAGGCGTCCAGCTCATCCAGCGTGGCGTCGAGCATCGATTCCTCGACGTCCAGCCGGTCCAGGACTTCACTGAGGACCTCGTGGGCGTACTGGCCGCCGCGCCGCAGTTCCAGGACCTTGGCCCGCTCGGCTTCCAGCATGGCGAGCCGCAGCTGGGCGTAGCGCTGGCTGGGTGTCGCCGCTTCCGACGTCGGGCGGCCCAGCCGTTCCCACGCCGCCAGCCCGCGCTCCTGCGTGCGCCGCTTCAGCATGGCGACGACCTCCGGCGGATCCTTGTCGGTGCGCATTTCCTGCAGCCGCTCCACGCCGGCGGCGGTGGCCAGCTGCATCAGGGAGGCCTGGTTCAGGGCGTCCTCCCGCGGGTCCGGGCCCTTGATCCGCAGGAACCGGACCAGCGGCGGAAGGGTAAACCCCTGCAGCGTGAGCGTCCCGGCGACCACCACCATGGCAGCCAGGATCAGCACGGAACGGTGTTCGAGGTCCGCGGGCAGCACCAGTACCGCCGCCAGGGTCACCACGCCGCGCATGCCCGCCCAGGACACAATTGCGGCGAACTGCCACGGCGGCGCCGGGTCGTTGCGCCGCACGGACGGGATCAGCCGGGGCAGGTACGTCGCGGGAAAGACCCACACCGGCCGGAGCAGCAGTACCGCCAGCAGGATGACCGCGCAGCCCGCCCAGATGCGGGCCGCACCGAGGGAGTCATCCTGGACACCGTCGATGATGGTGCGGACCTGCAGCCCGATCAGCAGGAAAACGGAATTCTCCAACAGGAACTGCACAGTGTTCCAGTTGCTGCGCTGGCTCAGCCGTGCGGCACCGTTGGGCATGGACGGCGCCTTGGTTCCCATCACCAGCCCGGTAACGACGACGGCGAGGACACCGGAGGCATGGATCGCTTCGGCCGGCAGGTAGGCGACGAACGGCGCCATCAGCGACGTCGACGTGTTGATGGCGACGTTCCGGATCCGTTTGCGGAGCTGGGTCAGCACGTAGGCCGCGGCCAGGCCGACCACCAGGCCGCCGCCGGCCGCGAGAACGAATCCACCGGCGATTCCGGCGGCGGACACGGACCCCGCGATGGCGGCGATCGCAGCTCGGAGGCAGACCAGGGCGGTGGCATCGTTGACCAGTGACTCGCCCTCGAGGATGGTGACAATCCGGCGGGGCATTCCCACCTTCCGCGCGATGGCGGTGGCAGCCACCGCATCCGGCGGCGCCACCACGGCGCCGAGGGCGATGGCGGCGGCCAGCGGGATCTCCGGAAAAAGCCACCAGACCACGTAGCCCACTGTGATCGTGCCGAAAATGACGTAGCCAACCGAGAGGAGCCCGATGGCGCGGCGGTTGGAGCCGAAGTCGAACAGCGAGGTCCGCAGCGCTGCGGCATAGAGCAGCGGCGGTAGCAGGCCCACGAGGACCAGTTCCGGGTTGAGCTCGATGGGCGGAATGAACGGGAGGAAAGAACCGGCGACGCCGGCCAGCACCAGCAGCAGCGGCACCGAAACGTTGAGTTTCCTGCCCAATGCACTGCCGGCGCAGACCACCGCGACGAGAACAAGCAGTCCCAGGGCGATCTCCATGGGCTCATTCTCTCAGGGGCCCGGCTGTGCCGGGTCGGGGTGATAATGAAGACCCGGCGCGCGGCCCTCATCATGAGGGAAGGCTCTACAGCCCGGCACGGGAGAATACGTTGCCAAAGAAGGCGGCCAGCCCGTCGGCGGTGGCCTGGGCTTCCGCCTGCGAGGACGTCCTGGTATTGGCCTCCACCGACAACGTCCCCTGGCGCGCGCCGGCCCTGACGTGCCATTCGCCTGTCCCATCCGGCAACTGATAGGCGACGGCGTAGCTTGAGTCGGCGGCAATGGTTGTGTTCAGCTTCGAAACGGCCGACCACTCGCGCGGGCCGCCGCCAAAAACGACCTCCTGGACCGTCGTGCACTCCCGGAGTGCAGCGGCCCGGGTGTCAAAGGGATAAGGCGGCGCCGCCGTCGCCGCCATGCTGATCACGCTGAACTCGGTGTAATCCATCTTGCTGGCACCCTGGATCTGCCCCTGGCCGAGGACCGCGCCCGGGAGCGAGCCGTAATAGGCTTCGTCGTTGTAGGTGCACGGAGGCACCGGCCCCTGCAGCGAAGGGCCCGCGGAGGAGCCGGGTGCCGGGCCGATGACCGAGGCGCCGGGCAGTGCCACGGGACTTCCGTCGGGCCCGGTGACGCCCTTGAACAGTGCCACGAGATCATCAGCGGACCGGGAGTTGGGCGGCGGAGGGGCAACTGTCGGAGGCTTCGTCACGGCCTGGTCGATGAGTTCCTTCGCCAAGGCGGCCATGGAGTCGAGGGCCGGCTTCGCGTCGGCCTCGGAGTTGAGCTCGGCGACAGCGAGGCTCAGGGTGATGGAGAGCGTTCCTGCAAGCACCCGCAGAACCACCGAGCCGTAATCCCCCGGGCCCTTCGGTTTCGTGGTCTGCATCAAGCCGTGCTGTTTCTCGCCGATCGGGGGAGCAGCCAAGAGCTGGACGGCGTACGTTGAGGTGCGGCCGGACTCCGTTGATGCCAGGTCAAACTGGCCGCAACGGGGTGCCAGATCGTCCGTGTAGCCGAAATCGGCCTTGGCGATGGCATCCTTTTCCGCGCTTCGCAGTGTGATCATGATGGTGGTGGCCGGTCCCGACTGTGCAACCATCGGCATGGCGCCCTCGGCGAAGTTCACGCCCTTGTCGGCCCAGCGGCTGAAGGGGTTTTGGGGGACGAGGCTGATGCACTCGCTGGGCGTCGTCTCAGTGCTGACCTCGGGGAAGGTGCCGCTCGAGGCTCCGCTTCGCTGGCGGGCGGAGTCCTGCGCGGTGGGAAACTGCACGCCCCGGTTCTGAGCTAATCCGTTGATGATCGCCACGAGTTCCTGGTCCGTGAAGACCGTTTTGGGAAACCCTGTTGTTCCAGGCATGCTTGATGAGGACGCGGGCGGCGCAGTGGCTGTCGCGGTTGGTGTCCCGCCCGATGGAGTGTCACCCGGCGTCCCGCCTCCGGATGAGCATCCCGCCAGTGCCAGCAGGGTGGCCACGGCGCAAGCTATCCACCGTCCGCCCGACCCGAACCCACCGCCGTTTTCGATTCCACAATCGGGCATCCTCGGCCTCCTTTTCCAGAAGCCAAGGCTATGGTTGAGCGGATATACCCGCTAGGGTATTTGGGCCTCAGGCGCGGTCCGCGGGTAGTTAGTGACGGCGGTGCGCGTATGCGGCCGCATATTCGGGTGGCGGCCACTCGTGACGGGCCGTAGGACAATCCCTAGAATCCACTCACCGGCAGGTGCCGGCAACCCGGACCGCGGAGGGCAGCAGGCAAGGGGCATGACCCGCCCAGCAGGAATCCCTGCTCCTGCCGCAGCTATGCGGTTCTCTCATTCGGAAGGAAGCTCGTCATGGGAATTCTCGGATTTCTCCTGCTCGGCTTGATCGCGGGAGCTATCGCAAAGGCCATTCTTCCCGGCAGGCAGGGCGGCGGCTGGGTAGTCACGATGGTTCTGGGTGTGGTCGGCGCCATCCTTGGCGGATGGATCGGTTCGCTGGTCTTCGGCGGCGGCCTCGCTGAATTCTTCGATCTCAGGACCTGGCTGCTGGCTATTCTGGGCGCCGTGATTGTGCTGGGCATCTTCGGCGCCGTCACGCGTCGAAGCAGGGCCTGACCCGCAGTCTGTGAGGCCGGCCTAAGGCAACGAAAACCGAGACGGACGACGGCGGCTCCTCCCCGCCGTCGTCCTCTCACCGGCGCCCGCCGCAGGGGGACTAAGCTTCCAGGTAGCCGCCGCTGGCCCAGCGGCGCAGCGCCGCCTTCTCGCCGTCGTCGAACTCCATCAGCGCCACACGGCAGAGCTCTTCCACGTTCTCGGTCCAGGCAGCCGCCAGCCCCTCCGCCGTCGCATTTTCATTGAGCTGGTAATTGACGTAACCCAGACCCTGGACCACAAAGTTCACCGCACCGCGGGACACCGGCTGGCCGGCGGTGACGCAGTCATCCCGGACGAGCCGCGAGAGCTCGTTTCGGTTGACCGGCTGTTCGCGAAGCCGTGCCGCCAGAGCTTGGAATAGCTGCCGGAACTGCGCCTCGGAGAGTGCGGGCACGTCCGTCACCCTGGCGACCCGTTCCTCGATGCCGGGCTCGACGTCGGCATCCGCAGGCAGGTCGTCACTGGAAAACCTCTGAGCGTCCCAGACCCAACCGCCCCGTGAGGGGGAGTATTCAACACCGTTGCCGATCTGGGCCACCCAGGTCCCGAATTTTCCGTACCCGCCCCAGTCTGTTTTTAGGGACGGGTCCGCCGTGAGAGCGCGGTGGGCCACCATGGCTCCGACAACAGGACCCGGGGCAGCCCGGACGAAATCGCAGACCTCCCAGACCGCGGCGGAAACGGTCTTCGACTTTGCCTTGGGTTTTGCCTTCGCCGCCGCCTGTGCCTGCAGTGGCTGGACAGAGGCCACAGCGTGGATTGGCTCCCCGGTGGTGCCGTTCAGGATCGCCACGAAGTCGTGGGACTCCACCACGCTGTCCGCCATCTCGCGGTAGGCGAAGGCCACGGCACCGGCGGCGATGACCGTGGTCATCTTGTCCGCCGCCCGAAAGCGCTGGATGAGGGACGTGAAATCAGCATCTGCCGAGGCCATGAAGAACTCGTCAATGCCTGCGCTGCCGGACAGCGCGTCCATCGCATCCAGCACCAGGTTGATGTCGGTGCTGGACTTCCCGCGCTGCGTCAGCGACGGGCAGTCGATCACCCGGAAACCGGCACGGGTCCAGTACGTCCGGTACTTCGAGTACACCACCGGGTTGAGGTAGCAGTTTCTGATCAGGAAGCGGCGGGAACTTTCGGCGGAGCCGCCGGCGGACAAGGCATCCGCCCAGTGTTTGGGATCCTCGGCGAAACGCTTCGCCGCGAGCGGATCGAGGGCCAGTAACCCCGTATATACGTTGTCGAAGTCGACAAACATGGCCGCCCGGATTCCGGGCCGTCGGGAGGGGGAGCGCGCGTCTTTCATTGGCTCAGTGTGCCAGCAACCCGGGGCGCGCGGGGAGCTTTTTCTGCAACGCGCCAGCCGCACTTGGCGGGAGCGCGCCCAAAGCAAGCGGACGACGGCGGGAGGTTCCGCCGTCGTCCGCCCGCCGTTGCCGTTGGTTCTTAGCTCCATTCGGGAGGCTGGAAGCTCGCTCCACCGAACATGGGGTAGGCGAGGATGCCGCGCTGGTCCTTGAGCTGGGACCAGGGTTTGTTGATTCCGAACGTCCCGTAGCGCCGGGTCTGCGTCACCCGGTCCAGGTCCAGGACGCCGTAAAGGATCTCCTCCCCGCCCCGCGCCTGTTGCATGATGGTGCCCTCCGGATCCACGATCACGCTTTCGCCGACCCCTGAAGGGTCCGCGCCGTTGACGTTCACCACGAAGACCTGGTTGACGAAGGCATTCGCCCGGGACATGACCACTTCCATTTCACGGTCACGCGTGGTGGTGAGGGTGGGCTGGATGATCACCTCGGCTCCGAGCCACGCCAGCTGCCGGGCGACCTCAGGGAAGCTGCCGTCAAAACAGATCGCCAGGCCCACGCGGCCCTTGCCGGGGATATCGAACGTCACGAACGAGTCCCCGGGTGTTGTCGTTTCAAACGGGCGCCAGGGGAAAAGCTTCCGGTAGCGGGCCACGATCTCACCCTCGGGCGAAACAGCGATGGCCGTGTTGTAGGTGGACCCGTTGTGCTCCTCCAGCAGCGATCCCGGTACAAGCCAGACGCCAAGCCGCCGGGCAACCCCGGTGATCCGTCCGGTGAGGTCGCTGGGAATCGGGGCGGCGGACCGGGTGTCCGCGGCGGGGTCCGGCTGGAGGAATTCGCCGGGCGCGGAGAGCAGCAGCTCCGGAGCCACAATGACGTCGACTTCCGGCCCGAGTTCCTTCGCGCACTCGGCCTGCCGGACGAAGCGCTGCCAGGTGGCTTCGACGTCGTAAGGGACCGACTTGGTCTGGATGGCTGCTACGGACAGGACTCGCATTTATGCCTCAGTTTCGCTGGTGAGAATGGTGGCCAGTTCGGCCCGGGTGGTGACGTTGCCCCGCGGGATGGTTTCCGCCGAGAAGAATTCCCGGTACCGGGTTCGCAGCAGGGCTGTGACGATCACGCCGATGACCAGGGCGCCGACGCCGGTCCAGAACACCGTCCCGATGCCCAGCCACGAGAGCCCCACGTAATCGGGGGAGTACATGTCGAGGGCGCTCAAGACGAATGCCGCGATCATCATGGCTGCGCCAACCGCCGGCAGGATGCCTTTCATCAGGAGAGACGTAGCTGACGTGCGCATCTGCGGGGCGAAATACACCACGCAGGCGAGGGCGGTTGCGGCGTAGTAGGCGGCGATGAGCAGTCCGATCGAGAGGACGGCGAAGCCGATGAAGTCCGCTGCGATGGCCGTCAGCCCAACGGTCATTCCGACGCTTAGCAGCGCCCACCAGAGGATCGAGGTAGTGGGTGTGCCGCGGGCGGGGTCCATTTTGGTGGTGGCGCCAGGGAGGGCACCGTAGGTGCCCATGCTGAGCCAGGAGCGCGGTGTGCTGACGGCCACGGTCATGAGTGCGGCAAGGGCGGATAAGCCGACGGCGAGGATGATGATCTGGCCGAAAACGGTCCCGGTTGCCTGCGGCCCGAGCACGGAGAGTACGTCCGAGACAGTCCCCGGATCGGTGATGCCGGCGACGCCCGCAAAGCCGACAGCTGCCACGGCCGTGACCACATAGAAGACAAGCAGGATGGTGGTGGTGATGACGACGGCGCGTCCCGGGGTGCTTTTGCGGTTGGTGGTTTCCTCGTTGACGGCGATCAGCGCATCCCATCCCCAGTAGATGAACAGGCACAGGATCACGCCCGAGACGAGTCCCGAGGCGTCGCCGAAGGCGAAGGGGTTCAGCCAGTCGAGGCTTGGCGGCTCGGCGCCGTCGAGCGTAGCACTGGTGGCGATCGCGGTGAACGCGCCGACGCAGAAGCCGCCAAGCGCCACGAGCTGCAACCCGATGAGGGCGTACTGGAGCCAGGCCGACAGCTCGATGCCGCGCGCCGAAACGACTGCGCTCAGGCCGATGAGGCTGCAGGCAATGAGGGCCACCAGGACGGGCTGTTCGGCGACTGCACCGAGGCCCAGGAACTGCAGGAGGTACGTGGCAGCTACCTGCGCCAGGGCCGCCGTGGCAATGAAGGTTGCGATCTGGGGAACCCAGCCGCCGAGGAACCAGCCGGCGCGTGGTCCGAAGACGCGGGTAATCCAGACGAAGACCCCTCCGCAGTCCGGCATCTCCTTGTTCAGCTCCCGGAAGGCGAAGGCCGTGAACAGGATGGGGACGAACCCGAGGAGGAAAGCGGCAGGGGTATGCACGCCCACGGCAAGGACGACGAAGCCCAGCGTGACGGCCAGGCTGTAGGCGGGGGCTACGGCGGCCAGGCCTAGGGCGACGGTGGGGCCGATGCCGATCGACCCTGCTTTCAGGCCCTTGGCGGAGGCCGGGCGCGTGGCGGTTGGAGGCGGAGGTTGGGGAACGGGGCGGGTCATGGAACTCCTCATCGAGTCAGGAAATTTGAATGACGTTCAAATTTGAACACCATTCAATATGTGACTAGGATCATTGTCAATACCTGATCGCCGAAGAGAATGGGGCAGCGAGTCGATGGCAGGTCCAACCAAGAAGGAGATTCGGCGGAGCCACATCCTCGCCTCGGCCCAGGCTGTAGCGGCCCGGGAAGGGGCCGGTGCTGCGACGCTGCGGGCAATTGCGTCCGAAGCGGGCATGGCCCCGAACGCCGTGCTGTATTACTTCGGGGGACTGGCTGAAATCGAGGCCGCGGCGGTGCAGGCGTCCTCGGACCGTTTCCTGCAAAGCCTGACGGATGCCGTCGATACCGCCGCGGGGCCAACTGCCAGGCTGGCGGCCGCGCTGCAGGCCGGCATTTCGGGCGGCCTGGAGGACGACGCCTCACAGATCCTTTACGAGTACTGGTCCCATTCGCTCCGGAACGCTGAACTGCGGCGTATCCAGGAGGAGTTCACCAGGGCGCAGCAGTCAAGCTACGAGGGCATCATTGCCGAAGGAATTGCCGCTGGCGAATTTCATCCCGTCCTGGAGCCGGCGGACATTGCCCGCATCATCGTCGCCCAGGAGGACGGGCTGGTCATGGACGTGCTGTCCGGGGTGGCGAGCAGCCGCGATGTTTTCGAGCTCAACGCGCGGCTCGCGGCGGTTCTCCTCGCCGTGGACCCCGCAAGGCTGCTCGAGCCCGTCCGGACGTAAGCGAACGGAAGCGGACGACGGCGGGAGGTCCCGCCGTCGTCCGCCTCACGCCAGTCCTCAATCTGGGACGGTGCCCATTTGACTTGCATCACCTTTGTGGGGTTTGTAGCCTTGACCCCGCTTCCGCGCCCTGTAATGGTCGCGCGGTAGTGCGCCTGCTCAGCAAGAGTGGGTGGAGTCTGTATTGGGGGAATTTAAATGTTTTTAACAATTGGCGCTTGGAAACAAGCCTGTCGAGTAGTCGTTACGGTTGTGGCAGTAATTGCGGTCTTCTTGGCACCTGTCGGGCCTGCCAGTGCCGCCGGAGCGCGCACCGTGGCTGGCACCGAGTCTGGGGTCGCGTTGCTCCAACCGACCCGGGCTCAGACAGACGAGGCCATGAAACGACTTGAGCAAGCTCGATCAAGCGACCCGGCCGGGTTCGCTGAGCGGCTTCGCATCATAAAGAAATCCAAGCCGCTCACCACCTTTCTGTCGTCCGATAGTCGATTCGACAGCGGACTTCAACAGAACTTCCTGGCCGCTTCCATGCCTACCGATGTACTTAAATCGTTGGTCGAGCTCACCGACACCGGGTATCTTTCACTCGAAGTCAGCGATGGGCCCAACAACACCAAGGTAGCCAAAATCATTAAGGCAAAACCTTCGATGGTCGGTGGCGGCAAAGGCAGCATGTCCATGAAACCGATGTTCCCGCAGTGCCCGTCGGCTTGGGCTGCCCTCTGGGCCTGGTGGGGCACCAATGCCGCATTCTGCGGCGCTTTGGGATTCTTCGGCCCCATGGCTGCGCTTGGCTGCTCAGCGGCCATGGCCATCGCCGGATCCGTGATTGACTTCAACCGAGGATGCTGATGAACACGAAAGTCACCACCACTGTACGAAACTATTGGTTGGCATTGGCTGCTATGTACGGTCTGACCCTGAGCGTTGTAGCAATGGCCGACTGGCCGTGGCCGTTGATTATGGGGGCCGCCTTTATCCTCTTCGGCGTCCTGCACGGCCTGCGATACCGCCAAGTAGGCCGAAACGTCCAAGGCAAGCTCGCCACTGCCAGCCCTGGAGTAGGCGTTGTGGGAGGCATATTTGGAGCCGCCGCGATACTCATCCACGGCACTCCGGTTGCTATCTGGGCAGGGCCACTCCTGGGCGTAGTCACCTTCCTCGGCATGTACCTCTACCTTCACCGTTTCGGACGGTTTTACGGGGATCCCTCAGGAACAGTCACCTGAATGGAACGCAGTTAGCCCTGGAGGAAGGCAGAGCAGGGATGGACGCCGCCTGCATGGAGCGCATCCACATGGACAGCCTGCTCGGTTCGTGGCCCGGCTTCCGCGCACTGCTGCAAGCGGTCCCATTCAAGCCCGTCGGTTCCCAGCATCTCGGCTGTATGCCTGCCGAGCGCCACCGTTCCATTTCGATCTGCCAGGAACGGTCCGTGGCCGCGTTGAAGCCCTGCAGGAACGCCAGCTCATCCGACGTCCCGCCGTCGTCCGCTCCCGCGTGCGAGACTTTCCCGATGAACCCCTCCGACCCAGCTAATCGGCCGGCCCGGACCATCCGGCCCGCCGAGCCCACAGACCTTCCCATGCTGTACAGGTCCGAGCTGCAGTACATGCGGGACATCGAGGGCGGACAGCTCGACGGCTGGATGCAGGCGATTGACCGGAACCTGGAGCTCTGGACCGCCAACCTCCCGCGCGCCCGGGTGGCGGAGGTGGGCGGCGTCCCGGCGGGCATCATGCTGTGGATGCCGCTCCCGGAGGGGGCTGCGGTTCTGGTTACCCTTCACGTCCTGCCCGGTCTTCGGCGGCACGGGATCGGGCGGCTGCTGCTGGACACGTTCATCACTGACGCCAGGACGGGCGGCAGCAAGTCGCTCACCCTCGGGGTCCACCGCGGCAACCCCGCACCTGCGTTGTACGAAGGGGCCGGTTTCGTGCGCACCGGCGAAGAGGACGCCTACCTGTACTACGCGCTTCCGGCGGCGCCATAGCCCCCGGCACCGGCTGTCCATTCAGGAAAGCTTGTCCTGGAGATGCCGGCTGAGGGCGTCAAGGATGGGCAGCTGGCCTTTCACCAATTTGGTCCGCGCTTCGGGTTCTTCGAACCAGCGGGCGTCGTCTATTTCGGGAAAGTGCTGGATGACGCCGGATCCCTTGGGCCATTCCAGCGCGAAGGTATTGCTCATAACCTGTCCGGGCCGGAAGTCCCACTCCGCCGCGAAGGCCGTGATGATCTTGCCTGACGGCTGCCTGAACTCGCCAAGCCGGAAGTAGTGGGCGGGTGGCGCCGGCGTGCCCATTTCCTCGGCGAACTCCCTCCGGGCGGCGGGTAGCGGATCCTCGTCCTCAGGGTATTCGCCCTTGGGGATGGACCATGCGTGGGCATCCTTGCGGGCCCAGAACGGTCCGCCCATGTGGGCTATCCAGACCTCCAGCTGAGCTGCCGGGTTCCACCGGTACAACAGTATTCCTGCGCTTCGAACGGTCATGTTCCCTCCTCTCCCAAGGCTATACGGGCCGGCCGGCACCACGTCGTCCGGCCATTGGCGGGACCTCTGCAGGGGCGCCGCCCCCGGCCACCCGGGTAGGGTGTGGGCATGGTGCGTGGACTTGCCGACATGGGAGCAGAAGGCGTTCTGCTCGCGGGGGCAGGACGCGCAATTTTGCTGCAGATCGCGAACCCGGCGGTGGGCCACGGCGTCGCGGAGCACAGCAGTTTCACAGACCGTCCGCTGGAGCGGCTTCGCGGCACCCTGACCTACGTGTACGCCGTGGTGTACGGCACCGAGGGGCAGGTGGCAGCGGTGCGCCGCAGCGTGAACCGCGCCCATGCTCCCGTCCGCCGCAAACCCGATGCGGGCTCCGCAGGCTACAGTGCCTTCGATGCCCAGTCGCAGCTGTGGGTGGTGGCCACCCTCTATGACACCGCCGTCACGGTCTACGAGAAAATCTACGGGGCGCTGGACGACGAAGCGGCAGACCTCATGTATCGGGACTACGCGCGACTCGGTACCGCCCTGCAGCTTCCGGCAGAGTTGTGGCCGGCCGACCGCGCTGCCTTCGCCACCTACTGGAACGGCTGCCTGCAAAGGCTGCAGGCAGACGAGGTCTGCGTCCGCGTGGCCCGCGACCTGCTGTATCCGTCCGACCCGCAGCTTTGGCAGCGCCTGGCCATGCCGCTGGCCCGCTTCATCACCGTGGGACTCCTGCCGGACCAGCTTCGGCAGGGCTTCGGGCTGCCCTGGAGTGAACGCCACCGCCGCTGGTTCGACCGCACCATGCGGTGGTCCGCCGTGGTCTATCCGCGGCTGCCCCAGCGGGCCCGGCACTGGCCCAAGAACTATTGCCTCGCCCGGCTCGGCACTGCCTAGGTCCTAGTCCCTAGAACCTAGGGCGACATACACAGGCAGGAAACGGACCGGATTGTCCGGCAGGAAAATCAACATTGCCACTCGTGGCGGGGGAACAGGGTACCAATGCGCAGCTTCACGTCCGTAGAACTTTTGATCGATGGGCGCGCACACCGGTTTCTGGACAAGGCTCCTGCCGGCGGCGCCCGTTCCAGGCTCACTGAGTTTGTTGTCTTCGGCCTCAAGCAGGGCTGGGCGTGCATCTTTGGCGCCTTGCTCCTCGCCGTACTGCTGGCGGCCCGCCTCTGGTATCCCCACGACGCCGGTCTGGCAAGGAACGATTTCCTGACGCTCGCCGCCGTCGTGATCCAAATCCTGATGGTAGCCACACGGCTCGAAACCCTCCGTGAGCTGAGGGTGATTGTCCTCTTCCATCTGGTGGGAACGGTCATGGAGCTGTTCAAGACCGACGTGGGATCCTGGTCCTATGAAGCCGAGGGTGTCCTGCGCATCGGGGCCGTACCGCTCTTCAGCGGCTTTATGTACGCGGCCGTCGGTTCCTACATGGTGCGTGTCTACCGGCTCTTTGACCTGCGATTTGCCCGCTACCCGAGGCGGTGGGTGACGGCGGTCGTGGCCGCGGCCGTCTACGTGAACTTCTTCACCCACCATTACATCGTGGACGCCCGCTGGGTCCTGCTGGCCGCCGTCGTGATCATCTACGGGCGGTGCGTGATGCACTTCCGCGTGTTCCGCAGTCAGTTCCGGATGCCGCTGGTCCTGGCCTTCCTGCTCGTGGCGCTGTTCATCTGGATCGCGGAGAATATCGCCACCTGGTCCGGGGCCTGGCTCTATCCCAACCAGGTGGACGGATGGCACCTGGTCTCGCCCGACAAGCTGGTCTCCTGGTTCCTGCTGATGATCATCTCCGTGGTGCTCGTGGCCTGGGTCTACAAGCCCCGGCCACCCGAGGAGCCTGCGGCAGGAAGCGCGCCCCCAGCGGCCGATGCAGCCTGGTCGCAACCTTTGAACACCTAGCATGGGGGCCAGGACGAAGACGTCTGTTTTCCAGAGGAGTGACCATGACTGTTTATGTACAGCCCGGCCAAGAAGGATCCAAGGTCCAGTTCAAGGACCGCTATGAGAACTGGATCGGCGGAGAATGGGTGGCTCCAACGTCCGGCCAATACATCGAGAACGTCTCCCCGGTGAACGGAAAGCAATTCACCGAGGTGGCCCGCGGCGCCGCTGCGGACGTTGAGCTCGCACTCGATGCCGCGCACAAGGCCGCACCGTCCTGGGGCAAGACCTCCGTCGCAGAGCGCGCCGCGATCCTGAACAGGATCGCGGACCGGATCGACGCGAACCTGGAGATGCTCGCCGTCGCCGAGTCCTGGGACAACGGCAAGCCGATCCGCGAAACCCTCAATGCGGACATTCCGCTCGCGGCGGACCACTTCCGCTACTTCGCCAGCGCCATCCGCGCCCAGGAAGGCCGGCTCTCCCAGCTCGACGACGACACCACGGCCTACCACTTCCACGAACCCCTTGGCGTGGTGGGCCAGATCATCCCGTGGAACTTCCCCATCCTGATGGCCGTCTGGAAGCTGGCCCCGGCCCTGGCCGCCGGCAACGCCGTGGTCCTCAAGCCTGCCTCCAACACGCCGGCCTCCATCCTGGTCCTGGCCGAACTCATCGCCGACCTGCTGCCGCCGGGCCTGCTGAACATCGTGAACGGCTTTGGTGCCGAAGTGGGAAAGCCGCTGGCCTCCAGCCCGCGGATCCGCAAGATCGCCTTCACCGGCGAGACCTCCACGGGGCGCCTGATAAGCCAGTACGCCAGCCAGAACCTGATCCCGGTCACGCTGGAACTGGGCGGCAAGAGCCCGAACATCTTCTTCAACGATGTTGCCGAGTCCAACGACGCGTTCTACGACAAGGCGCTGGAGGGCTTCACCCTCTATGCCTTCAACCAGGGCGAGGTCTGCAGCAGCCCGTCCCGCGCCCTGGTCCAGGACGGTATCTACGATTCCTTCATGGCTGACGCCGTGGCGCGGACGCAGAAGATCATCCAGGGCAACCCGCTGGACACCAACACCCAGATCGGCGCCCAGGCATCGGTGGGCCAGATGGAGAAGATCCTCTCCTACATCGACATCGGGCTCGAAGAGGGCGCCAAAATCCTGGCCGGCGGTGCGCCGACGGAGCTTGACGGGGACCTGGCCGGCGGTTTTTACGTCCAGCCCACCATCTTCGAGGGCCAGAACAAGATGCGGATCTTCCAGGAGGAGATCTTCGGCCCCGTGGTCTCCGTGGCACGCTTCACGGACTACAACGACGCCGTCAGCATCGCCAACGACACCCTCTACGGGCTCGGCGCCGGCGTCTGGTCGCGCAACGGCAACGTCGCCTATCGTGCCGGCCGCGAAATCCAGGCCGGCCGCGTCTGGGTCAACAACTACCACGCCTACCCGGCCGGCGCAGCGTTCGGCGGCTACAAGTCCTCCGGCATCGGCCGCGAGAACCACGCCATGATGCTGGACCACTACCAGCAGACCAAAAACCTCCTGGTCAGCCACTCCGAAAACAAGCTCGGCTTCTTCTAAGCCCGGGCACCAGCCCAGGCTCACCGGGACTGCCACCCCGTTACCGCCTACTGCACCATAACTACCGTTAGCTGCATAAAAAGCCAGTGGACGGCGGCGGGACCTCCCGCCGTCGTACTCTGCTGTCACGCACCGATGCATCCTGGTCGCCACTGACATGAAGCAACGGCACTACGAAGGGTTATTTGAATGACGAGAATGTTGATTATTGGCCCGCCCGGATCCGGCAAGGGCACGCAGGCGGAGCGCATCTCGGAGCGCCTCGGCGTTGTAGCGATCTCGACCGGCGATATCTTCCGCGCCAATGTGAAGGGCGGGACGCCGCTTGGCATCGAAGCCACGAAGTACATGGACGCCGGTGACTTCGTTCCGGACAGCGTCACGAACGAGATGGTGCGCAGCCGCCTCTGCCAGGACGACCTCGAGAACGGTTTCCTGCTGGACGGATACCCCCGCACCACGGCGCAGGTTGATTATCTGGACGGGGTCCTGGCCAGGGGCGGGCAGCAACTGGACATCGTCCTGCAGTTGACGGCCGATGACGACGAACTGGTCCACCGTCTCCTGGGCCGCGCCAAGGAGACGGGCCGCAGCGACGACAACGAAGCCGTCATCCGCCACCGGCTGGACCTGTACCACGGGCAGACCGAGGCCGTTGTGGCCAAGTATGCCGAGCGGGGCATCCTGACCCAGGTCGACGGCATCGGCGGCATCGATGAAGTGACCGACAGGGTGATGGGCGCCATCGAAAACCCCAGCACGGTCTCCATCGTCAGCGGACGGTGATCTAAAGCGGAGGACGACGGCGGGACTTCCCGCCGTCGTCCTCCGCTTCAGTTACCGGGCGGCTGCTTTACCGGCCTGCACGGAGCAGCAGCGCAAGGCCCTCGGGCGTCCCGGCAACAGCCGCGGCCCCGCGCGCTTCCGACGGGTCTCCGTATCCCCAGGCGACAAAGATCGCAGGGATCCCGTGCGCGGCCGCCCCGGCAACGTCGTAGCTCCGGTCGCCCACCATGACCGGGCTGGAAATGTCCACGCCCTGGGCCTTCAGCCGCGCCAGCGATTCGGCAATAACGTCCTCCTTGGAGGCCCTGCCGGCTGCGTCGGACGCACCGCAGATGTCGGCGAAGTGACCGGCGATGCCAAAAGCGCCCGCCAGCCTGACCGCCTGATCCTCCACTTTGGACGTTGCCACGGCCATCGGACACTGCAGCGAAGCCAGCTGGTCCAGGAGGCCGCCAACACCGTCGAAAAGGCTGGATTGTTCCGCCCCTGTTTCGGCGTAGGCTGCGCGGTAGTGCCGGAGCGCTTCCTGGGCGGTTGCCGCGTCCAGGCCCGCACTGTGCCGGAACGACTCGTACATGGGCGGACCGACGTACGTGAGCAAGTCCCGGTGCGGAGGGACGGGCGCCTTTACGGCCTTGAGCGCCCGGGCAGCGCTGTCCATGACCCCCGGTGCGGAGTCCAGGAGCGTCCCGTCCATGTCGAACAGAATGCAGCTGACGGCGGCGGATGCCTGATTGTCCACATGTAGACGTATCATTTCTGCGGAGCCTTTCTGGCTACGGTTTCGGAGCGCACAGTCCCAGGGACAGTGGCGCACCGATGATTGCGGCGGGTTTGGATCACATCGACCAGAAGATCCTTGCGGAACTCACAAAGAATGCCCGGGTGTCCCATGCCGAGCTGGCCAGCAGGGTGCTCCTGTCCCGGAACGCCGTGCGTCAGCGTGTGGACCGCCTGGAGCGGCAGGGCTACATCCAGGGCTACACGATTGTGGCGGGCAGCGCGGGCCAGAGCATGGTTTCCGCTTTCCTCATGATTTACCGCAAGGACCGCATGCGCGGCGCAGACGTCCTGGCAGCATTGCGGACCATACCCGAAGTGGTCCTCTGTGATGTCCTGAGCGGCGACTTTGACCTGCTGGTGAGGCTCGAGGCGCGCTCGCTGGACAGGGTCCAGGAGATCTGGGAGCAGATCGCCGCCCTCCCCGGTGTGGGTGACACCGTGACCGCGCTGACCCTGTCCAACGTCATCCGACGCTAGTTCCTGATGCAGACCACCTTGGCCTGGGTCATCTCCTCGTAGGCGAACCGGACGCCTTCCCGGCCCATGCTGCCGTACTTGGACCCGCCGAACGGCATGCCGTCGAACCGGTAGTCCGAGGAGTCGTTGATCATCACGCCGCCTGCGTCCAGATCCCGGGCCGCACGCATGGCCGCCGCAAGGGAGCGGGTAAAGATGCCCGCATGCAGGCTGAAATCGATGGAGTTCGCCAGCCCGATCGCTTCGTCGTAGGTGCTGAACATCTTGAGCATGGCCACCGGTCCGAACACTTCCTCCTGCCAGAGGCGGCAGTCCTCCGGAACCAACTCCAGGACGGTCGGCAGCAGAACATTTCCGTCAGCCCGGTTGCCGGCCAGGACCGTTGCGCCCGCGTCGATGGCGCCGCCGATCTTCAGCTGGACCTCCCTGACCGCTCCGGGGGTAATCATGGGGCCAACGTCAGTCCGTTCCTCGGATGGGTCGCCGGTGACCAGTGCGTTCGTGGCTGCCACGAACTTCCGGCGGAATTCGCCGTAGACGGAGCGGTGGACCAGAATCCGCTGTACTCCCACACAGTTCTGGCCTGCGGCCCAGAACGCGCCGGACACACATGAGTCCACGGCCTGGTCCACGTCCGCATCGTCCAGGACGATCACCGGCGCGTTGCCGCCCAGATCCATGGCGAGCTTCTTCAGCCCCGCCGTGCGGGCGATTGCCTCACCGGTCGCGAACCCGCCGGTAAAGGAGACCATCCGGACGTCCCGGGTCCCGATAATGGCAGCCGCAACATCCCTCCCGCCGTTGACCACCGTGAGGACCTCCGGCGGCAGGCCGGCGTCGTACAGTGCGTCAGCCAGCAGCCGGGCGGACAGCGGCGTGAGGGCTGAGGGCTTGAGTACGACGGCGTTGCCCCCGGCGATCGCCGGGCCCACCTTGTGGGCCACCAGGTTAAGGGGATCGTTGAAGGGCGTGATGGCCGCAATGATCCCGAGCGGCTCCCGCGTGAACCAGCCGGTACGGTCCTCTGATCCGGCATAGGAGTCGAACGGGATGACTTCGCCGGCGCCGCGGGTGGCTTCCTCCGCGGACAGCCGGAGCGTGTTGACGGCCCGGTGGACTTCCTTGCGCGCCTGGCGGATGGTCTTCCCCGCCTCCGCCACGATGGTCCGGGCGAAGTCCTCGCTTCTGCGCTCGATATCCGCCGCGGCCGTGGACAGGATGGCGGCGCGTGCATGGCGGGGCAGGGACTTTGCCGTCAGGGCGCCGGAGCGTGCCGTGGCCATCAGCGCAACAACCGCGTTGGCGTCGGTGGTGGGGACCGCGCCGACAATCCCGCCGTCGTAGGGGCTGGTCACCTCGTGGAGCTCGGGAACCTGGACGTCCTGCAGAACGGTGGCCTCAGACACGTGCCAGCCCTCCGTCTTCCGTGGCAGCCTCGAAGGAACCGGCCGCGGCAGGGGAGCCGGCGGCGCCGCTGACTTCCGATGCCTGGTGGATGGCGATGATGTCGGAGAGCAGCGCGTAGGCCGTCTCGATCCGTCCGGCGCCGGGGCCGGAAACCGTCACGGGGCCCAGCAGGTCAGTTTCGAACGAAACAGCGTTCGTGGCGCCCGAGATGCCGGCAAGGCTGTGCTCCAAGTCGACGGCGCGCGGTGCAACGCCCGCCGCGATGCCGCCGTCGGGAGTCCGCCTGGCGGATCCGATCAGCTTCCAGCGCCGGCCGGCTGAAGCGGCCGCCCGGATATCCTCCGGCGTTACTGCGGAGATGCCCTCGCGCCGGATGTCCTTCAGCTGCAGGTTCCCGCCGAGGAGCTCGTTGGCGAGGATCAGCACCTTCAGCTGAACATCAAAACCCTCAAGGTCCGCGGCAGGATTCGCCTCGGCATAGCCCAGGTCCTGCGCCTCCCGGACCGCCGCGCCAAGGTCAAGGCCGGCTTCCATGCGCCCCAGAACGTAGTTGCTGGTGCCGTTCATGATCCCTTCGAAGCCGTTGAGCTTCAGCCCGCTGAACATCTGCCTGGCAAGCCGGATCACCGGCGTGCCGCTCATGACGGCACCCTCAAACTCGAAGCGGACTCCCTGCTTTTCCGCCAGGGCCGCAAGTTCCCGGCCCCGCAGCGCCACCGGCCCCTTGTTCGTGGTGCAGACGCTTTTGCCCGATTCCAGGGCCCAGCGGACGTGCGAAACCGCGGGCTCGCCGTCGTCGGGATTGGTGAAAGTGGCCTCACAGATGATGTCCGCTGTGCAGTTGCGGATCACCGCCTCGTTATCCGGTGCCGCGGAACCGCCGTGCCGGGCAAAGGTCTCGCCGCCGCTGTCCCCGCCCAGCGCCAGGGCCATGGACAGATCAATGCCACCGGCGTCCATCAGGGAACCGAGGCGCAGATCGGTGATGGCAACTACACGCAGGCCGAAGCCCAGCTCGGCGCGGAGAGCTCCGCCGCGGGCGGCGATCAGCTCAGCCAGGCTGCGGTTCACTCCGCCGAAGCCAATAAGTGCAAGGTCGTAGGTGGTCATGCCGTGTCCTTCTCTCGGAGTTGCTTGGTGGTTCCATGCTCAGGCCGGTCCGTGTCCGTTCCGCCATGTGATTCCGCCCAAAGGACTGCGCAAAGTGACCAAGGATGACGCTGTGTGTACTGCGACTCCTTAATATTCGTGCAATATATGCATCTAGGGATGTTTTTAAAGATCAAAACGCTGATTTGGTGTTACTTTCGTCACGGCGGTTGGGTTTACCGGATTGGTCCCCGAGGCCCACCGACGCTTTCCGGTGCATCCATCCCGTTCGCACCCCGACTACTTTCCCGGGAGCAATTCATGGAACTCTCTTCCACAACCCGCCTGGATCCGCAGGCTTCTCCATCTCTTGAATCGGGACCCGCTGAGTCGGGGCAGCCGGCGCGGGGGCTCCGCCGGTCCATGGGCCCGCGGCACCTGGTGATGATCGCCATGGGCGGCGTCATCGGCTCTGGCCTCTTCCTCAGCTCGGGCTACACGATTTCGCAGGCCGGCCCGCTTGGAGCGGTCCTCGCCTATCTCGTGGGCGCGTTCGTCGTCTATCTGGTCATGGCCTGCCTCGGCGAGCTGGCCATCGCTTATCCGGTCTCAGGCGCGTTCCACATCTACGCCGCCAGGTCCATCGGTCCCGCCACCGGCTTCACCACGGCCTGGCTGTACTGGCTGTGCTGGGCTGTGGCCCTGGGGTCGGAGTTCACCGCGGCCGGCCTGCTCATGCAGCGCTGGTTCCCGGGAATTGAGGTGTGGGTGTGGTGCATCGTCTTCGCGTCCATCCTGTTTGCCCTGAACGCCGTCTCCTCGCGCTTCTTCGGCGAATCAGAGTTCTGGTTTTCCATCATCAAGGTAGGCGCCATCGTTGTCCTGATTGCCTTTGGCGGGGCTGCGCTGGTCGGGTTCCACCCGCTGGCCGGAGGTTCCCACCCCTTCCTGCTCGAAAACTTCAACACGTCGGGCGGACTGTTTCCCAACGGTTTCTCCGGCGTCCTGGTGACTGCACTTGCAGTGTTCTACGCGTTCTCCGGTTCGGAACTCATCGGCGTCGCAGCCGGCGAAACCGCCAACCCCGAGACCAGCATTCCCAAGGCCATGCGGACCACCGTGTTCCGCCTGCTGATCTTCTTCGTGGGCGCCATCGGCGTCATCGCTGCCACCATCCCCTTCGACCAGGTGGGCCTGGACGAGAGCCCCTTCGTAACGGTCTTTTCCGCCATCGGCATTCCCTATGCGGCGGACATCATGAACTTCGTCATTATCACTGCCCTGCTCTCCGCCGGAAACAGCGGCCTGTTCTCCTGCGCCCGGATGCTCTTTTCCCTGTCCGAGGAAGGGCACGCACCGAAGGCTTTCCGGAAGCTGACCAAAAACGGGATTCCCCTCATCGCGCTCTGCGTCAGCATGGTCGGCGGCCTGGCCTCGCTGATCAGCAGCGTGGTGGCTCCTGAAACGGTGTACCTCGCGCTGGTGTCTGTCGCCGGATTCGCCGTTGTGGGAGTCTGGATGTCCATCACGGCCTCGCACTTCTTCCACCGGCGGGCCTTCGTGCGGAACGGTGGAAACATCCACGATCTCGCCTACAAGGCCCCGCTGTTCCCCGTGGTTCCGATCCTTGCCTTCACGCTGTGCCTCGTCTCGCTGATCGGCATCGCCTTCGATCCAAACCAGGTCGCTGCCCTATACTTCGGCGTTCCTTTCGTGGGCGCCTGCTACGCCTTCTTCTACGTCAAGTACGGACGACGGCGGCAGCTCGCTAAGTAGCCAGCCACGGCAGTTCTGCTGCTACCCACCGGCCCGGCGGCCCAACCAGTGTTGGGCCGCCTGCGCTGTGTGAGAATGGGCGTTGAAGTCCACCAGAGGGAGCGGTTCAGCTTGGAATTGTCGGGAGCGTCATCGCTGGGCCAGGGCCTTCGCATTGTCCGGCTCATCGTCGACCGCGAGAAGCGGGGCAGGGGACTGCTGGGCGTTTCGCAGCTCGCCGCAGAGCTCGCGATGGACCAGGGCCGCGTGTCCCGGCTTACCCAGGAGCTCTGCGAATTGGCCATTCTGGAACGGGTGGAACGCGGGCCGTTCCGTGCCGGGCCGGCGTTCTTCCAGCTTGGGGCCAGCCTCAATGTTGGCTGGATCGGCGAGGCCAGGAGTGAGCTGGAACTGTTCGTGGCTGAGTTCGGCCTCCGGGCCCGGCTGTCCGTCCGTGACGGCGTACGGGTGATCCTGCTCAGGACGTCCAGCAATGACGGCGCGCTGGGAAGCTTTGTGAAACCCGGAATGGTCACCCCCGTCTGGTGCACAGGTTCAGGGCGGGCCCTCCTCTGGGACCACCAGGCCACCGAGGTTGAGGAGCTTCTGCAGGGTGTGGACTTTATCGGCGTGGGCGGCCCAAGGGCAGCTCACTCCGTGCCGGAAGTGTGCGCATTGATGGAACAGGACCGCCCGCGGGGCTTCATCAGGGCGGCCGAGGAGTTCGAGCACGGCGTCCATGAGATGGCCGTTCCCGTCCGGGATCCGGCAGGGCGTGTGACCGCTGCCCTTGCCGTCCTGGGCAGCAGTGCCGTTTTTGACGTCCGGGCCGAGGAAATTGCCGGGGCGCTGCACTCGGCAGCACAGCGCCTCTCCGTGGTGGGCTCAGGCGGCGGGGGCGTCAGCTAGGCCGGCCTAGCGCCGCTTCAAGCCACCGGCCCCACTTCAGGGCCGCGGCGGCAATCTCTTCGCGCTTCGGTTCCAGCCTCGCCTTTGATCCGACCACCTGCAAAGCAGCGATGGTCTCGCCGCGGAAGTCGCGGACGGGAACGGCCACCGAGTACAGATTGGGCTCCGCCTCTTCATCCACAACGGAATAGCCGCGCTCCCGCGCCCCGGCCAGGCGGGCCAGGAAGTCTTCAATATCGGCGGGAGTGTTGGGGCCGTGGCGGACAAAGTCGGTCTGGCTGAACACGGCCCGGACCTCGGCGTCGCTGGCGTCCCACAGCAGCGCCTGGCCGGCGTCGCTGCAGTAAGCGGGGTAGGGCCGGCCGATCCACGAGCCCACCATCCTGCTGTTCGGCGGGACGTGCTCACCGATCGTTACGGTGCTGTCCCCGTTGAGGACACCGAGGAAGCAGCCTTCCCCGGTGTCCTCGACGAGCCCCTCCAGCGCCGGCATGCCTTCCGTCCGGAGCCGTTGCTCAGTGAGTAGCTGGGCATCCGTGTACAGGCTCCAGTCCAGCGAATACTCCCGGTGCCCGCCACGGAGCAGGAAGTTCTCCTGCTGGGCGGCCTTGAGCCCGCGGGAAACCTGGCTGCGGTCCTTGCCGAGATCTGCGGCGATGTCCCCGACGGTCGCGCCCCGCGCTCCTCCGTTGTGACGGGAGCCGACGGCGAAGACAACCTGCATTCCGCGGCCCATGCTGGAGATTTTCGACATGGCTCCGATCTTAGTTGCTGGCAACCCGCGGTTTGGTGTCCCTAGTGGATCGCGAAGACCCGGGCAGGGAATCCGCTGCCGCCTTGAGGCTTCGGCCAGGTGGCCACGAGCACCGCCCCCGATTCGGGCAGGCCGTCCAGATTGGCGAGCAGTTCTATCTGCCAGCAGTCCTGGGCAAGGATGTAGGTTTCCAGGCTGAAGTCCTGGTGCGACGTCGCCCTGCCAGGGTCCGTATCCGTCTGCTCGTGGCCGATCGCCGTGACGTTCCGCTCGGCGACCAGGAAGGACAGCACTTCCCGGGACCAGCCCGGGGTGTGGCTGACGCCGTCGGCATCCCTGTTCGCCATGGCCTCCTGGTCCGGCCAGCGGTTGCTCCAGCCGGTCCGGAGTGCCACGAACGCGCCCGCCGGAATCCTTCCGTTGCGCTCCTCCCATGCGCTGACGTCATCCAGCGTGGGTGTCGCGTCAGCGTCACCCGCGGCCCGCGCGCTGATGTCCAGCACCACCAGGGGCAGCACCATCTCATCCACCGGGATGTGGTCCAGGCTTCGCCCGCCCCGGATAAAGTGCGACGGCGGGTCGACGTGGGTGCCCCACTGGCCGACGATGGAGTAGACGTGCGCCGTGAAGCCGTCGCCCTTCTCCAGGTCGAACAGGGCCGTCCTGCCCTCGTCCGGAAAAGCAGGGAAGTGTGGCTGGCCGGGGTGGAAGGCGTGCGTCAGATCGGTGAACGACCGGCCGGACAGCAACGACTGGAATCCTTCCCAGAGCCCGGTGGCCTGGGCGCCGGTGGCCCGCGGGTCGGCCTGGGCGCGCGCAGTGTGGACTGTCATGACGCCCGGCCCAGTGCAGGGCGAATCGCCGCTGCGGTGGAGACCCGGACCGGATCGGAGAGTTCGATGACCGGCACCTCCCAGGGGTGGACTTCGATCATGCGTTCCAGGAGCCGGCCGACTGCCTCCTCGGACAGATCAGCGTCCAGGTAAGTGGTCAGGACAAAGGTAGGTGACAGGGTCCTCTCGCCGGCTCGGCCGAACGTGGGGTTTGCGGCGGCCGATGCTGTGAACCCCTCGAAGCCGAGACTCGATTCGAACACATGCCGGTAGTTTCCAAAATCCCCCAGTTCGGGGCATGACTCCAGTGTGTCAAAAAGTGACGCGAGGCCCGGGTCCGCTTGCAGGACCTCCAGGTCGCCCTCCACCAGCCGCCTCAACGAAACTGCGGCAATGGGCCAGTGGACGCGGAGTTTGCGCACGCTTCTCATACCAATATTCATGTCTGGATGCCTCTTCCATGGATCGTCCCGAGCCGGCTTGCTTGGCGTTTGCATCATCCTGACAGAAGGTGATGAGCAACACAAGCATATTTATTTGTCTATACTGCACATAGCTTGAAATTGTTCCGTCCACGAAAGCGAAGTGATCCGTCTTGAGCACCCCCACCTCCCCGCTGCTTTTTGCCCTCTACGAACAGGCCAGCGTCGGTTGCGGCGGCGCCCCGAGCCTCTGGACGCACCCGCTGGATAACCGCCTGGAGCTCAACTCCCTGGACCGCTGGCGGGACGTGGCCATCACGGCCGAACAGGCTAACCTGGACGCGCTGTTCTTTGCCGACGTCCTGGGCCTCTATGACGTGTACGGCGGATCGGCCGACGCCGCCCTGGGCTGGGCCGTGGAAGCACCTGCGAACGACCCCTTTATGTATGTGCCGGCACTCGCCGCCCTCACGGAGCGGCTATCGTTCGTGATTACGGCCTCGACGACGTACGAGCACCCGTTCTCCCTCGCCCGCCGCTTCGGCACCCTGGACCACCTCAGCAACGGCCGGATCGGCTGGAACATCGTTACGTCGTACCTCTCCAGCGCCGCCCGGAACTTCGGCATGGACGAGATGCTCAAGCATGCGGACCGGTATGGCCGCGCGGATGAATTCATGGATGTGTTCTACAAGCTGCTGGAAGGCAGCTGGGCGGGCGACGCCGTCGTCGGAAGCAAGAGCGAAAAGGTGTACGCGCGTCCCGGTTCCGTCCAGCCGATCAACCACGACGGCGAGCATTTCCGCGTGGACGGACCGTCGCTGACGTCGCCGTCGCCGCAGCGGACCCCCACCCTGTTCCAGGCGGGGTGGTCTCCGCGGGGCCGCGAATTCGCCGCCAAGCACGCCGAAGTGATCCTGCTGCCCAAGAAGGACCCGCAGGAAATCGCCGCGGGACTGGCGGACATCAACCGCAGGGCGCTGGAGGGCGGCCGTCCCGCCGGGGAGGTCCGCTCCATGGCGCTCGCCCGGATCATCACCGCGCCCACGGCGATCGAAGCGCAGGAAAAGTACGAGGAACTGCAGCGCAACTACCATCTGGAGGCGCAGCTGGTCAGCTATGCCGGCGACACCGGGATCGACCTCAGCAAGTACGCCGACGACGAGCCGCTGGCCACGGCATCCAACGGACTCACGTCCTACGTGGTCAAGGGGGCGCCGCAGGACAAGCCGCTCACCGCCGGGGATGTGCGGCGCAAATTCTCCGAGGTCACCCGCGGAACGGACCTGCTGTTCATCGGCACGCCGGAGGATGTTGCCTCGCAGATCCAGGAGCACTCGGCGGCGTCGGGGCTGGATGGCTACATGATCAACCCGCTGACAAGTCCGGGTTCCCTGAACGACTTCGCCGAACTGGTGGTGCCGGAACTCGCCAAGCGCGGGCTCTACGACACGGAACCGAAGAGTGGCACCATGCGCTCCAGGCTGCGGGCTGACGGTGCGGACCTGATGGCCGGCACGTCTTACGGGGCCGGATTCCGCCAGCGCTAACCCGTTGACAGCCGGGCCGGACGGTCGTATTCTACAACCAAATGGTTGTAGATCAGATGAGTGAAGCCGAACTGGACCGCCTCTTCCAGGCGCTTGCCGATCCCACCCGCCGCGACATTGTGCGGCGGGTGACGGTGGGGGAGTATTCAGTCTCCGGCCTTGCCGCGCTCTACGCCATGAGCTTCGCCGCCGTCCAGAAGCATGTGGTGGTGCTGGAGCGCGCTTCGCTGGTGACGAAAGAGAAGCGCGGAAGGGAGCAGATCGTGCGGGGCAATCATGAAGGCCTGCAGAAGGCCCGCCGGCTGCTTGATGAGTATGAGACGATCTGGCGGCAGCGCGCCGAGCGGATCGCGGACATTCTGGCTGAAGGATAGGAAGGTTGCGCAATGCCTGTTATCAGTTCCACCAAGAATCTCGAGGCACTCAGCTTGACCCTCGTCGCGGAGTTCGACGCCGGCGTCGAGCGCGTCTGGCAGATATGGGAAGACCCGCGCCAGCTGGAGCGCTGGTGGGGCCCGCCCGGCTATCCGGCCACGTTTGACCGGTTCGACTTCCAGCCCGGCGGGAAGGCCGACTATTACATGACCACCCCCGAAGGCGAGAAGCCCCGCGGCTGGTGGAAATTCACCACAATCGAGGCGCCGAACCAGCTGGAGTTCGACGACGGTTTTGCCGACGAAGACGGCGACCACGTTGAAGCCATGGGGATCGCCCACGCCAGCGTCACCCTCGAGGATCTCGGCGGACGCACCCGGATGACCGTCCAGTCCACCTTCGAGTCCGAAGGGCAGATGCAGCAGATGGTCGAGATGGGTATGGAGGAAGGCCTGAAGGAGGCGGCCGGGCAGATCGATGCCCTCCTTGCCGAGCACTCCCACGCCTAGGGGCATCACAGCCAGCGAAGGCTGTTAGGCCAGCAACGCAAGAGAACGACGGCGGGAGCTCCCGCCGTCGTTCTCTTGCGTTTTCCGTGTGCTTCCCTAGACGGTAACGCCCTGGGCGGCGCTGCGGTTCAGGCTGACCGTAAAGGTGTTCGGCCCGCTGAGGGTGACGGCAACGTCGCTGCGGTGCGCGTTGGCCTTGGTGGAAATGTCGTGCACCAGGGCGTCCAGCGTGTGGTCAATCGCGGAGCGGTCCCAGATTTTCAGCGTCACGGAGTGGTTGGTTTCGAACGTCATTATTCGGTGCCTCATTCGTAAGTTCGGTCATGGGCTTCGCTTCGGTGCGGAGCCCGGGACGGGTCTGTCCGTGAACGCTCAGAGGCCTTCTGCAGCTCGGGCGAGCTCACTGGTTTGGCCTCGTTGCGTCCACCAGGTTGGTTGTTCCAAGCCGCTGCATTCTCTGCGCCTAAGCGTGAGGATCAGGGCTTTCCGGCTGGGAAATCGCATTCTCAGCCGTCCTTTCCATGATGCACGGAGGGGCGCAGGCGTCTCAAGCCAATAGCCGATCATTGCGCGTGAGACTCATCACAGCGGTGCAGCAGGCCGCGTCCGGCCCGGCTCCGGACCCGCCACCTATTGACAAGTGTACGGTGTACACCTATGGTCAAACGCATCAGGTGTACACCGTATACCCAGCCAGCGAGGACCCTGCCATGCCAACGCAAACCATCCGCCCCGCAGCCGCACCCGTCCGGCGTTCCCGGCCCCAGTGGCCAGTGCCCGCCGGCTTGATCCTGCTCAGCCTCATTCCGGTGATCTTCGGGGCCCTCCGCCTGACCGAACTGACCGCAGGCGCCGGTGTTACGCCTCAAAACGCGCGGTTCTTCGCGTCTCCGATCCCGGTGGTGACGCACATTGTCAGCGTCACCGTCTATTCCCTGCTCGGGGCGTTCCAGTTCGTTCCGTCACTTCGGGGACGTCGTGGCTGGCACCGTATCGCCGGGCGCATCCTCATCCCAGCCGGCCTGCTTGCCGCCCTGTCCGGGCTATGGATGTCCGCCTTCTACCCTCTCCCCGACGGTTACACCGACGTCCCGCTCCGGCTCTTTTTCGGCACGGCGATGCTGGTGAGCCTGGTCCTGGGGCTGGCCGCGGTCAGGCGGCGGGACTTCGTGCGGCACAGCGCCTGGATGACGCGTGCCTATGCCATTGCCGTCGGCGCAGGAACACAGGCCTTTGTGGGCATCCCCTGGCTGCTGTTGATCGGACCCACCGACGTGCCCACCCGCGCAGTGCTGCTGGGGGCGGGGTGGGTGATCAACGTGGCGGTGGCCGAGTACGTCATCCACCGCCGCGCCAGGAAGGCACCCCGCCGTGCAGTCAGTAGGCCTTCACCCGCTGTTCCACGATGAGGTGGATAAGGGCGAAGACCCCGTCCTGGTCGATGGCCCGGAACGCGGCGTCGAGGGCGGCCGGCACATCCCCGTCACGGGTGACGGTGATGCCGAATCCGCCGAAGGCCCGGGCCATGAGGCCGAAGTCCGGGTTCTTCAGCTGCGTGCCCGACACCCGGGACGGGTAGTGCCGCTCCTGGTGCGTGCGGATGGTGCCGTACTCCTGGTTGTCCATCACGATGATGAGCGGCGTGGCCCCGTATTGCGCAGCGGTTGCCAGCTCCTGGCCGTTCATCAGGAACTCGCCGTCTCCGGCGATGGTGACCACCCGGCGCTGCGGACTGGCCAGCGAGGCGGCGACGGCCGAGGGGACGGAGTAGCCCATGGAGCCGTTCCGGGCGCTGATCATTGAGGCATAGCGGCGGGTGGGGAAATACCGGTGCGCCCAGTTGGTGTGCTCGCCGGCGCCGAATGTCACCATGGCGTCCTCCGGCAGCCTCGGGACCAGGTTGGCCATCAAAGTGTCCATCCTGGCGGGACCATCAGCCGGTGTGGCCGGAGGCAGGGTCGCGAAGGACGTCTGCTCGGCACGCATCCTGGCCGTCCACGCCTTCCATTCCTCCTTCAGGGGCAGGTCGATTGCAACCAGGTCGCGGACGAAAGCGTCCGGTTTCGCCACGATCTGCCGGGAGACCGGGCCGGAGCGGCCGCGCAGCGAGGGATCGATGGTCACCAGGAAGTTCTTCTTGTTCCAGTCCTGCCGGCAGAGGAATCCGTCTGTGATCACGTCACCGGGAACGGTCCCGACGAAGACAAGCAGGTCGGTTTCATCGAGCAGGTCGTAGGTGGGGCGGGGGCGGCCGTAGCCGATCGGACCAACATAGGACGGGGAGTCGAAGGAGACGGTTCCCTGGGTGCGCCATTCCGCGGCGGCCGGGATGTGGTGCTTTTCCAGCCATTCGGTGAGCTGGCTGGCCGCTTCCTGGGTCCAGTCGTTGCCGCCGGTGACGAAAAGCGGCTTCGAGGAATTTTCCAGCGCGGCGGCCAGTGCTTCGGCGTCGGTGGTGCTCATGCCGCCTGCCGCCACCGGGATGGTGGGGTGCAGGGCCGGATCAATCTGCTGGCGGATGATGTCTTCCGGCAAGCCCACCACCACGGGCCCCGGGCGCCCGCTCATGGCCGCGAACATGGCTTCCGCAACAATCTCAGAAGCGCGCTCGGCGTGATCGAGCACCATCACGCGCTTGGCTCCGGTGTCGAACCAGGCCTTGATATCGAATTCCTGGAACGCCTCGCGGTCGCGGTGCGCAAAGGGAATGAGCCCGACGAAGAGCAGCATGGGTGTGGAGTCCTGCCAGGCCGTGTGCAGGCCAACGTGGGCGTTGGCTGCACCGGGGCCGCGAGTCACCATGGCAACGCCCGGGCGCTGGTTCATTTTGCCGTCGGCCTCGGCCATGTAGGCGGCACCGCCCTCATGCCGGCAGACCACGGTGTCGATCTCTGAACTGTGCAGCCCGTCCAGCACGTCCAGGAAGCTCTCGCCGGGAACCACGTAGGTGCGCTCCACGCCGTGGGCCACGAGGGAGTCAACAATCACGTGCCCGGCGGATCTCAGTGTTCCGGGATCAGCCGCCGAGGCTGGCCGTGCTGCGATCTGATTGATGGTGTCGCCGTCGAACGGCTGGGTGTCGGTTGCGGTCATGGTGGATGCGGACTCCGTTGTCATCACTACTTGTCTTCTTGGGTTGGGTGGTGGTTTTCGTGCGTTGGGTGGAGGCGTCGGGGCGCCTAGTCGGTTTCCGGTCCGGTGCAGAAGAAGCAGCCGTCCTCGCAGCTGTCCGTCGCCTGGTTTTCCGTTGGCGCCCGGTCAGGTTGCGGGCTCAGCAGGTTTTGTCGGTTCATGGCGGGCTTTCGTCGGTTGTTGTTGGGGTCTGGGAGCTGTGGAGCTGTGGAAACCGGGGTGGTTGCGGGACCGGCTACCGGATTGGAGTCCGGTTGGCGATGACGGGTGCGGCGCCGGTGTAGCCGTCGCGTGCCTCGGCGATTTCGTGGATCCGCTTGCGGCAGGCGTACCAGCCGGCAACCATGAGGGCGCAGGCGATGAGGGTGACCAGGAGGGTGAGGGGAGAGTCGATGAAGACCATCACCAGGACGCTGGCGAGGAACAGGAGGGAGAGGTAGCCGGTGTACGGGGCGCCGAACATCCGGAAGGACGGGCGCTTCAGCCAGCCCCTGTCTGCCCAGCGTTTGAGCTGCATCTGGCAGAGCACAATCGTGGCCCAGGTGACGATGATGCCCACGGAAGCGACATTGAGGACGATCTCGAAGGCATCGCTGGGGACGAGGTAGTTGAGCGGGACGCCGAGGAGGGAGACGCCGGCCGTGATGGCGATTCCGCCGTACGGGACGCCGGCTTTGTTCATGCGCTGGGCGAACTTCGGCGCGGAACCGGCCACGGACATGGAGCGAAGGATGCGGCCGGTGGAGTACAGGCCCGCGTTGAGGGAGGACAGCGCGGCGGTGAGGACCACAAGGTTCATGATGACGTCCACGCCCTGGATGCCGATGGAGCCGAAGAACGTCACGAAGGGGCTGACACCCTTTTCGTAGGACGTGTAGGGCAGCAGCAGGGCCAGCAGGATGACGGAGCCGACGTAGAACACCGCGATGCGGAAGACTACGGAGTTGATGGCCTTTGGCATGATCTCTTTGGGGTTTTCGGTTTCGCCGGCTGCAGTGCCCACCAGCTCGATGGAGGCGTAGGCGAACAGCACACCCTGCATCAGGATGATCATGGGCAGCATGCCGTTGGGGAAGATTCCGCCGTTTCCGGAGATGAGGCTGAAGCCGACTTCCTGGCCGTCCACGGGAGTGCCGAAGATGACGAAAAAGGTGCCGACGAGCAGGAACGCGACAAGGGCAGCGACCTTGATGATGGCGAACCAGAATTCCATCTCGCCGAAAACCTTCACTGAGACGAGGTTAAGGCACAGCACCACAACGAGGGCGGTCAGTGCCCACGCCCACTGCGGGACATCCGCCATCCACGGGATGTAGTGGCCGAAGAAGTTCATGTAGAGCGCTGCGGCGGTGATGTCCACGATGGTGGTGGTGGCCCAGTTGATCCAGTAGAACCAGCCGGAGATAAAGGCGGCCTTCTCGCCGAAGAATTCACGGGCGTAGGAGACGAAGGAGCCCGACGACGGGCGGTGCAGCACCAGTTCGCCCAGCGCGCGGAGGATCAGGAAAGCGAAGAATCCGCAGACGGCGTAGGCGATCACCAGGGAAGGGCCCGCAGCGTTGAGCCGGCCGCCGGCACCGAGGAACAGGCCGGTGCCGATGGCCCCGCCGATCGCGATCATCTGGATCTGGCGGGGCTTCAGGCTCTTGTGGTAGCCCTTGTCCTCCGCGTGAAGGAGGCGTTCGCTGGCATGCGCGTGGCCGCCGTCAGCGTCGTACTGTGCAACCTCGTCATTGGGGTTGTTGGACATGGGTGATCCTTTCGACCGGTTGAAGATCTAGCTGAGGGTGGAACAGGAAAGTGCGGGGACGGATTAGAAAACGGACCATCCGGTACGGTCGGACAGATCAGCGAGGGCCGCCGAGCCCGCCAGGGAGTTTCCCTTGGAGTCCAGCCGCGGGCTCCAGACGCAGATGGAGCACTCCCCGGGGACGATGACCAGGATTCCGCCGCCCACACCGCTCTTGCCGGGAAGGCCTACGCGGTAGGCGAATTCGCCGGCGGCGTCATACATGCCGCAGGTGAGCATGATGGATCCGATGCGCTTGGCCTCGCTCCGGGAGACGACGGGGCCGTTTTCGCCGTGCCCGCCGCGGGCAAGGAACAGGCCGGCCTTCGCCATCTCGACGCAGCTCATCATGATGGAGCACTGCCTGACGTAGTTCTCCACCACGGCCTCGGCGGGCCGGTGCAGGTTGCCGAAGTTCTTCAGGAAATGGGCCAGGGCCAGGTTGCGGCTGCTGTTGGCCAGCTCGTTCTCCGCGGCCACCTCATCGATGAACGGTCCCGGGCCGCTGTGCTGCCCCGCCTGGCGGCGGAGGAACTGCAGGACGTGCCCCGCAGCGTCAGGGAACCTTTCCATCAGGTGGTCGGTCACCACCAGGGCGCCGGAATTGATGAACGGGTTCCGGGGGATCCCGTGCTCCACTTCAAGCTGCACCAGGGAGTTGAACGAGGTTCCCGACGGTTCGCGGAGCACCCGGGACCAGAGTGTGCCAGGGTCATCGGCGTTGAGAGCCATTGCCAGGGTGAAGACCTTCGAGATGCTCTGGATCGAGAAGGGCAGGGCGGCGTCGCCGGCGCTGAACACCTCCCCGGAAGTTGTGGCCACCGCGATTCCGAAACGGTCGAACGGCGGCGATGACAGGTGCGGGATGCCGGCGGGCACCGAGCCTGCAACACTTCGGGGCCGGTGGCTGCGGACAATGTCAGCCAGGACCAGGCCAAGCGGCGGTGAATCGAGTGCTGTCATCATTTCTTGCCCAGGTGCTCCTTATGCTTGCCGGCCCACTCCTGGAGGTGGAGCAGGGCGACCAATGAATCTCGGGGATTGTTGAAGTTCAGGCCCGTAACCCGGCTGATCTTGCTGATCCTGTAATAGACGGTGTTCTTGTGCATCCTCATCTGCTGGGCGCATTCGGCCACGTCCAGCGACGCCGCAAAATACGCCCGCAGGGTTTCGGCCAGTTCGTCATCGTCGCGGAGGAGCGCCCGGAGGCTGCGGTGGCGGAAGTCGGAGGCCATGAAGTTCTCCACCGCCTTTTGGAACAGGATGTCCACTTCGAAGTCGCCCACCGAGGCCACCGACGCAGTCCCTGAGCGCCGCATGCAGCCGAGCAGGGCTTCCGTTTTGGCGGTCACGGAGTGAATCGACAACAGATCGGGGGCGATCGGGCCCACTGCCGCGAACGGACTGATGCCGAGGTGCTTCCCGGCGTCCCGGACGATGGCCTCGGCCAGGCTCCGAAGCCCGGCTTCGGCGTTGGCGGACTGGAGCCCCGGGACGATCACGGCCGTGTCGCCGTTGAACTGCCCTACGATGGCAGACGCCTTGTAGGCCGCCGCATGGATGGACGCAAGGTTGGCGAGTTCCCCGTGTTTGAGGGCTGCGTCGTCTTCCTGTGCCTGGGAGGCGGACATTCCCAGCAGGATCAGTGCCGAGGGACGGTCCGCGGGGATCTTCTCGCTGTGTGCACTCGCTGCGGCTTCCGCCGGGCCCGAAAGGATCCGCGCAATGCGGTCCTCGCGCATGTGCACTGACTGCTGATTGCGGTAGCGGATCAGTTCGGCTGACACCCGGGCAGCCGAACCGGTCAGGACGTAGTCGACGTCCGCGCCGAACCCGTCCCCGGTTTCCTGCAGCCAGATGTACCCCATGATGCGCTCGCCGGCGAACAGGGTGATGGCGACGCGTTCCCTCAGGCCGTCCTGGGGCCGGGCCGGAACCCTGACAGGCAGGCGGGTCCGGTGCAGTTCGCGGTAGGCGCCCAGGTCCTTCAGGAGGAGTTCGTACTTTCGCGGCCCGCGGCGTGCAAGGATCGATGCCTTGCGGAGCTCATCGATGTCATTCGTCACCGTGGAGTAAGCCAGGACCTTGTTGGCCGCGTCCTCGACGACAACATGGCTCGATGTCAGCCGGGCCGTGGTCTGCGCGATGGCGAACAGGTCTTCCTCCAGCAGCGTCAGCACTTCGCTCTGGTAGCTGCGCGGCGTGATCCGGTCCTTGGCGATGGACAGGAGCCGGTCCCAGTCAGCGGCCGGGTCCACCAGGAGGAGGCCCGTTCCGGCTGCCCGGAGCAGCTCTTCGGCTTCCGCCAGTTCGCCGGGGCTGCCCTTGACGGCGAGCACCAGGGGCGGGTTCTTCACAAGGCGGCGGAGCGCCGGCAAAGCGGAGCGCCCACGAACCCCGATCAGCAGGACAAACGCGGCGCCGCCGTCGGACGTTTCGTCGTCCGCGTCAACGATCAGGAAGCGTTCGATGGGGGATTCCGCCCGGGACGGCCGGAGGATGAGGCTGGCGAAACCCAGAGGGAGATCCGACAGGATGTCGTCCACTGTAGCTGCGGCCATGGGTTTCCTTCGGAATTGATACCCCCGGACGGCTCTGTCCGGTCACCCAATGCTATCCAGTGCAGTAGCCGGAAAATATGGATGCCGGACTAAATCCAGCGAGGTCTTTTAGGTCCCTGAACCAATGCGCGGTCGGTTGGGGGAGGAGTGGGCGGGGAATCCGCGATCACCCGGCGGTAAAGGCAAATCGGACGACGGCGGGAGGTCCCGCCGTCGTCCGCCTGATCGGCAGTCTGCGCCGTTCGGCTAGGAGTCCGCCCGCGTCTTTCCAGCGGCGAGGGCGTAGAAGGGCGTGCAGCGGCCCCTCGCTTCGGGGGAAATGTTGGAACGGACGATCGAAGCACTCTCCAGCGCCGCCAGGTGGTACCTGACGCAGTCCCGCGAGAACGCGATGCCGCTGCTGATGTCAGCTACCTTGCTTGCGCCGTTGCTCGCCAGGTAGTTGATGATTTGTGCTCTGATCGGTGTGCTTCGCGCCCTTTTCGTCCGCTCAATGCGGTGTGCCTCCGTCGGGCTCTGGAGTTCAAAGTCAGCGGTCATTGGCCATGCCTTTCGTCCGGGGTGAGGGGAGGTTCGCGCGGTCAGTGCATTGAAACGCGCTCAGGCTCCCTGCTGTCTTCTGTGACCTCAGTGGCTTCGGCGTCCTGGATGTCCTGACCGTCGTGGGAGGTTTCGGCGCGCGGCGCCTCCAGGAGGGAAGCGGTCTTGTCGTGCTTCCGGCCGATGACCGCGGTGGCGATGGCATTTCCCAGGATGTTGGTGGCGGTGCGTCCCATGTCCAGGAGCTGGTCGATCACCAGCAGGACACCAATCCCGGCGGCGGGGATCCCGAAGGCAGGAACCACTGCGGCAACGACGACCAGCGAACCGCGCGGCACGCCGGCCATTCCCTTGCTGCTGAGCAGCAGCATTGCGGTCATCGCGATCTGCTGGCCAAGGTCCATATCGATCCCGTAGGCGTTGATCAGGAAGACCGACGCGAAGGTCATGTACATCATGGAACCGTCCACGTTGAACGAGTAACCCAGGGGCAGCACAAAACCGGTGGTGCGCTTCTCGATGCCGAACTTGGTCAGGCCTTCAATGAGCTTGGGCAATGCGGCTTCGCTGCTGGAGGTGGCGAACGCGATGACCATGGGTTCGCGCACTATCCGGACCAGCCGGAAGGCGGCCTTTCCGAGGAAGACAACGGCGACGCCGATCATGATGACCCAGAGTGCGGAGAGGGAGACGTAGAAGCCGCCGATGAACGACGCGTAGGTGGCGAAAGCGTCCAGGCCCTCGGCGGTGAAGGCCGCTGCGATGCCGGCGAAAACGCCGACCGGGGCCGCCTTCATCACGTAGCCGGTGACCTTGAGCATGACGCCCATCAGTTCGTCGATGGCATCCGCGATGGATGAGCGGCCCTTCTTCCGGAGGTTCAGCAGGGCGATGCCGAAGAAGGCGCCGAAGACGAGGATCTGCAGGGGGTTGTTTTGCGTCAGGGCGGCGAAGACGCTCGTGGGGATGATGTGGGTCATGAACTCCGCGTAATCGAGGGGCTTCGTTTCCATCCCCGCGTCACCGCCCGCTACGAGGTTGAGACCGTGGCCGACGTTGAGCACGTGCGCGGTGATGAAGCCGAAGGCGCCCACCAGTACGGACGCGGACAGGAACCAGATCATCGAGCGGCCGAAGAGCTTGCCCACCCCGGCGGATTTGGCAGCCCCTGCGATGCCGGAGACCAGCGTGGCGAAGATTAGCGGGGCGATGATCATCTTGATGAGGTTCAGGAACATGTGCGTCACGGTGTCGAGGACGGCCACGACGGATTCGCGCGTGTCCACCGGCAGCACCCAGTGGAACAGCAGGCCGCTGAGGATTCCGAACACGAGCGCTGCCAGAATCCACATCGTTGATTTGTTTTTCATACTCAGTCCTTGCGTAGAGGCCGGGCCGGGGCCCGGTGCTGGAACGGTCCTCGTCATCGAGTGCCGTTTTCTCTGTAGTCGGTGGGGAAATTTGGGCACGGCGGTGTGCCCCTGCTCCCTGGTTGGATGGGGTAGAAGGTGTGAGGGTGGGGCGGTTGGGGCTACTTGCTCAGGTTGGCCAGGCGTTGGGGGCTGAGGAGTTCCTGGAGTTGTTCGGCGGTGAGGAGGCCGTGTTCGAGGACGAGTTCGGCGACGCCTTTGCCGGTGGCGAGGGCTTCCTGGGCGATGGCGGTTGCGGTGGTGTAGCCGAGGTGGGGGTTCAGGGCGGTGACCAGGCCGATG
>NZ_JBFUKK010000021.1:0-110565 GCF_056400885.1 Arthrobacter sp. P4_H3 | reverse complement strand
ACATCCAGAAGCAGTCCGCGGGTCTGATTCGGCCCGGAGGAACGCTGGTGAGCGTCACTGGGCCGGTCGAAGCGCGGCCTACGGATGGCCTGGCAGTCGACTTCGTTGTCGAGTCTGATCGTGCACAACTCGGTGAGATCGTACAGCGGGTGCGGGACGGACGACTGCGGACGAACATCGGCAACATCGCCAACCTCGACGATGCCGTCGCTGCCCTCAACCCGACCGAACGACGGGGCGGCAAGACGATCATCCGCGTGCGTCCGTAGAGGACAGGCACACCTCCGGACAAACCATCATGAAGGGACAGCCCATGACCGACGCAACCGAAGCGACCCGCTACGTCTTAGAGTGTCCCGGCGAGGACGGATGCACCGACGGGAATGGCACCCTCAGCCAGGACCAGGCCGCCCTCATCGACGAGGTAACTGGTGATCCCCATGCGCCTGCATTCGACTTTATCAACGACGAGGAAACCGGCATCTACGAGGCGATCCTCGGCGACACCGTGGTCGCCGGCCTGCCCTACAACGTCGCCGGCGACGACCGACTCGTGCTGCTGGCCACCTCAGTGTTCCCCGAGTTCCGTAAACAGGGCATCGCCACCGAGGTGATCCGACGCGTCCTCAATGATGTCCGCGGGCAAGGAAAGACGGTCACCATCATGTGCCCGATAGTGCGCACGTTCATCGAGCACAACCCCGAGTACGCCGACCTCATCGACCCCAAGCACCCAGGAGTCAGCAGAGGGTCACATCGCTCCTAGACCAAACCCTGTGCCCGTATGCCCCCGCCATGGTCACCGTCCAACCAGCCCCTGATGATTCATTAGTGCCCGTGGCCGTGCATTCACGCATGCGCGGCCTCACCAATAACATGCCGGCCGCGGCCGGCCCTAGGAAGGATAAAGCTCATGGCAGCAACCTACAGAATTGGCTACTTCGTCGGCAGCCTGGCCAGCGGCTCCATTAACCGCACGCTGTCCAAGGCCCTCATCAAGCTAGCGCCGAGCAACCTTGAATTCACCGAGATCCCCATCAAAGATCTCCCCCTGTACAGCTACGACTACGACGCCGACTTCCCGCCTGAAGGACGCGCGCTGAAGGAATCCATCGAGGCCTGCGATGGCATCCTCTTCATCTCGCCCGAATACAACCGCTCCATCCCGGGGGCTTTGAAGAACGCCATCGACTGGGGTTCCCGCCCCTGGGGATCCAATTCGTTCGCCCGCAAACCAAGCGGCATCATCGGCGCCTCGCCCGGAGGCATCGGCACCGCCGTCATGCAATCCACAATGCGCGCGGTTCTGAGCTTCCTTGACGCCCCACAGCTGAACGCTCCGGAAGCCTACGTGCAATTCAAACCGGAATTCTTCGGCGATGACGGAGCAGTATCAGACGAGTCCACCGCAGCGTTCCTGCGTCATTACATGGACGAATACGGTGCCTTCGTGGAGCGGGTCCTGGCGGCAAACGCTCCCGGACATATCGGTGATACACATCCGGACGCCCAGAAGCTCTCCCGATAGGCTCCCCGACCACCGGATGTACGACGACCGGGGCCCCCAGGTTTCTGGCGGGAAGGCCGGCCGGTACCCTCGGCCCCGTGCCAGCGGTTACTGATGCCTTTGCACCCAAACTGACAGGTGAAGAGTGGTACTAGTGGCGCCCGGCCTCGGCCGCAGCATTCCGGTCGAGGTCGGGCATCAACGTTATCGCCACCCGATTGCGTCCAAGGGCAAGACTCTCTTACCAGCGTCCAGGGCATCTCAATCCGTCGAAGGCGCCCTCGCTAACGTTCATCACAATGAAGACTTTGGCAGGCAGTTCCCGCTGCTGCATTTTGGATTGGAACAGTTAGGTTACAACCATTGACTGTAACCTAACTTGATACTACTGTTGGTGGCATGCAGCGAGCCGCTAGGCCAGAGGAGACGATGACGTTGAAAGCCACCAGGAGAGGGACTCCGAGAACGTGGATTTCGGTTTGGGCGAAAAAGCGGACTGGAGCCCCCAGTGAAAACGCCTGATGCTACTGGCGGTTCTTACAGGAAGAGCAGCCCCCTGCGTTACGTCGATTACTACTCGACCTTGTCCTTTACGGACTTCATGGCCTTAGTTGAGTCTGGATGGAATGGCGACATCCATGACATCAGTGAAGGCGCATGATCTTCGGCAGTGACGAAACATCCGTTTAGATCGAGAACGACGAGTTGGAGGAAGCAGCAGGACATCGAGCTTCCGGCCCAGCACAAGCAGGCTTAAGCGACTTCCCCGGGCGCTTTTCAGGCCCCTCCCCCGGGGCAAAACAAACGCCGATACCGGATGATATGTCCGTGGGGGTGTGGGCCGGGCTGGCATGGGAGTTCGTCATCGGCCACATGTGTCGCAACGTTCTCGGGTGAGTCATGTGGGTGTTGGCCGACGCGCTCATGACATGGGTGAAGGAGGCGGCCGCCATAAAGTTCAACTTTGTTGGTTGGCTCTGGTGGCCATTGCTGGTCGGTCCCTGCTGGACAGCGTCACCCACAACGAAGGACGGAGCAAGCCGTCCGAAGTTCCAGCGCAAAGAAGATCCGCGTTCCCTCAGGTGGGGAGTGCGGGTGGCGTTTCGGAGTGCGTAGAACGGCAGATTGGGGGTGTGCACAATGTGCACACTTTTGCCGTCGGACTGGGTCGTGTTATGTCTCCGGACATGGGTGACAGTTCTGCATCAGCACATCGGTGACACTTCCGAGGTTCTTGGTGGTGACACTTCTACCGTTCTGATGGGTGGATGAGTGGAGTTGAGCCTGTTGATCCTCGTGTCCGTTTAGCGATTTCGCAGTGGCCGGCTGATGCGCCGCGTGGTGCCGTGACCTCGTTCTGTGCCGAGCATGGCATCTCCCGTAAGACGTTTTACGTGTTGTTGGGCCGGGCCCGGGCCGAGGGCCCGGCTGCAGCGTTGGAACCGCGGTCCCGCCGGCCGCGCACGAGCCCGTCCAGGATCAGTGATGAGACCAACGAGCAGGCACTCGGGGTGCGGGCGGCGTTGGAGCGCTCGGGCCTGGACCACGGACCGATCAGCGTGTTCGAGAAGATGAAGTCCATGGGCCTGGAACCGGTGCCCTCGGTCGCGTCGCTGGCCAGAATCTTCCGTCAAAGCGGTGTCGCGAGGCTGGAGCCACGGAAGAAGCCCCGGGCCGCGTACCGCCGCTTCGTTTACCCTGCCCCGAACTGTCTGTGGCAGCTGGATGCGACCGAGTACGTCCTCACCGGTGGCCGTAAATGCGTGATCTTCCAGCTCATCGATGACCACTCCCGTTTCGCGGTCGCCTCCCACGTCGCCGCCGGGGAAACATCCGAGGCCGCGATCGCGGTCGTGAAGAAGGGGATCGCCGCGCACGGCGTACCGCAGAAACTGCTCACGGACAACGGGGCCGCGTTGAACCCTTCACGGCGGGGCCATCAAGGCCGGCTCCTCACATACGTCACCTCCCTAGGCATCGAGGCGATCACCGGGAAACCGTACAAACCAACCACGCAGGGCAAGAACGAACGCTTCCATCAGACCCTGTTCCGGTTCCTGGACAAACAACCCCTCGCCGGGACCCTTGAACAGCTTCAGGAGCAGGTCGACGCGTTCGATCAGCTCTATAACACCGAACGCCCGCACCAGGGCCTGCCCGGGCGGATCACCCCGCGACAAGCATGGGACGCCACACCGGCCGCCGAGCCACCGCACCCGAAACCTGTCCCGGCCCTCCCACAGGACGGGACCCGTGGCAGTGGCCAGGCCACCCGCATCGCCTACCCCAACGGCAGAGTCACGATCAACAGCGTGGTCTACATGATCGGCAGACCCTACGCCCGGCAGTGCATCCACGCGCTCTGGGACACCGCGACGATCCAGTTCTTCGATGACCAGGGCACCCACATCACGTCCTTACCCCTGCCCGCCGGCCGGGACCAAAAGAGTCGGCAACGGCAAACCCCCAGGACGCACCGTGAAACAACCCACAACCGTCACCGAAGTCCAGATACACGAAATGTCACCGATCTCCTGATGCAGAACTGTCACCCATGTCCCGAGACATCACACTTTGAAGCTGGGAAAGTGCCGTGTGCACATTGTGCACACTTTGGCCGTCGGACTGGGTCGTACTGGGGTCGGACCGGGCCGGATTCCGCATGTTTCCGCGGGAGCCCAGCGTTTGCAGGGGCGGGAATGCAGTTCGAGTCCCACCTCGGGCACGCATAACCCCTCGTCAGAGGGGTTTTTGCTTTAATGTGTGGACATTGACCCCTCCGCCGTCCCTCTGACATTGGCGCGGTCTGTGGCTGGCGCCGCGGTGGCCTGTTCGGTCGTGTGGGTGGCGGGATCAGACCCTATCTGATGGGCCTTCCGCTTGCTGGAATCTAGGAGTTTTGTGTCCTTCTTTTTGTTGTTCCGGTGGCCAGTCGCCGGCCGTCACTCATTTGTGGCCCAGATTTGTGGTGACGGCACGACCAAGCCGGATCCTCTTTCTGGATTTTCATCGGATAGCTTTCTGCAAACCATGCAGAGTGCGCTCATCGCGTGATTGTCCGGCCAAAGGGGGTGTGGACATTGTCCACACCTTTGTCCACGGTCGGCTTTTCGACCTGCATTTTGGTCCCTTCCTGTTGGCTCTGCCGACACCACCTCATGAATTTCTCTGTTTCAGCGACATGACTTTGCGGCCCAGACTGTCGGTTTCTTAGGAAGTTCGCGTCAGCGGAAGCCTCTCCGGGGGTACCTGCAATAGCGTCAGCGTGAGTTCTACCCTGTGCAGCACCATTCGCCGCTTCGCTCCTCGTTCGGACGCACTGAAGCCGGCGAGGGTCCCCCCTGTCGTCCAACAAGCGAGGGCTCCAACTGTAGAATGAGGCGAAAACCAGAACCTCCCGCGTTGCGAGATGCGGGAGGTTCCGGTGCTTATGGGTGTCGCGTTGACGAAGGGGGCTCGCGGAGGCCTATTGATTGACCGCCCCGTAGGCAAATCGCCTGCCGGTTTGGATTCTTTAGGCAAAGGAAAGCCATTGCCGCTGTTCACTTCTTTGGCCGAAGGGAACCTCGAATGTTGGTACCACGGTGAAGGACCAGTAGTCGTGTTGGGTGATCAGTACACCCGCGCCCCCCATGAGTTGTGCCTCAAGCTCTGCGATTTCGATCGCTCGGCAGAGGTCGCTGTTAAGGGTGTCCGGATCGTCGGCGTCAACCGCCAGCGATGATTCTGATTCTTTGAAAATGGTCATCGTTCTGATCCGTCGTCGGGCATGCCAGCCTATTTCGCTGTCTCTGTGGAAACCTGTTGCGGGTGTGGCTGTTATCCCAGCTCACGCGTGGTCTTGTGGCTGGTTTCCGGCCCTGCAAAGGCCGCGATGGCGCCAAGGATCCCCACAGCCAAGCACAGCCATACTCCCGGCTGCCAGGAGCTTGGCCCGGCGCCAAGAGCCTGGGCGATGGTCGGGGCGAAACCGGCAGCCACCAGTCCGAGCATGAGGCCCACGGCCATTCCCGTGTACCGCACCTTCGAAGGAAATTGCTCGGCATAATAGGCGGCACCGACGCCGATAGCCATGCTGTAGAAGAGGCTGATTCCCAGGACCGCCGCGACCAGCAGAAGGATGACATTGCCCGAGTCGATAGCGTTGAAGAGGACGAACAGTGTGGAACTGGCACCCAGGGCGCCGATTATGTAGATGGGGCGGCGTCCGAAACGGTCCGCCCATATGCCCACTATGGGTGCCATGACCGCGGCGCCTATGTTGCCCGCGGACACCGCTACCAGCATGATGACGCTGGATACGCCATGGTTCTGCGTTACGTACGCCAGGGTGAAGACGTTGAAAATGGTCCCCACGACGTTGATGCAGCTGCAAATGAGTACGCGGAGCGTGGCCTTCCAGTGGTAACGCAGGAGGGTCACGATGGGCAGGGAATCCGTTTTTCCTTCCTCACGTACCTCTTTGAAGACTTCGGGTTCTTCAAGGTTCCGCCTCATGAGGTAAGCGACGATGGTCAGGACGCCGCTGAGGAGGAACGGAATCCGCCATCCCCAGGAAAGTAACTGCTCCTGTGGCATCGCGGCGAGGGGAAGGAAGACCAGCGTGCCCAGCGACATTCCGAGCTGCATGCCGCTCATGGAGAAGGCCGTATAGAACGCTCGTTTGCCGTCAGGGGCGTGTTCTACGGTCAGGCTGCTGGATCCCGGTACTTCTCCGCCTGCTGAGATGCCCTGCAGGAGCCGGAGAAAAACAAGAAGAAGTGGTGCTGCCAACCCTATCGTTTGGTAGGAGGGGAGGATACCGATAAAGAAGGTGGCGCAACCCATCAGGCCGATGGACAACAGTAGGGCAAGCCGGCGGCCCAAACGGTCACCAATGTGGCCCCAGAATATTGCACCGAATGGACGAGCGACGTAGGCGACGCCGAATGTCGCGACGGATACCAGAGCCCCCGCTCCACCGGACATGTCCGAGAAGAACACTTTGCCGAATACAAGGGCCGCGGCGGTGCCGTAGATGATGAAGTCGTAGTATTCCAGTGCGCTACCAAAGAATCCGGAGATAGCAGCACGACGCACCCTCCGGGCCTTTACTTGACCTTCGACGACTGCGATGGTTATTGACATTTTGTCTCCTGTCGTTTCTCTGATGCGTGGGCCGAGAGGGTGATGGGGTTTAGCCGGATGGTCTGCGGCCCGATGGACGAGTCGAAGGTGACCGCGCACAGCCCCTCGGGTCCGCCGTTGTAGATGATTTCGGTGCCGAGCTCTTTTGTGCTGGCGATATCGCCCAGCCACTTCTGGAGGTTGGCTTCGGTGCCGCCGATTTCGATGGATGTGACGCCGCCGCCTTTGACGTCGCCGGTTCCTTCCTGGATGGGTGCCAGGCTGGAATGCCTGCTCAGGTCCGAAACGTAGTAGAGGTTCGGCTTCCCCAGCCGCCAGGAATTCCAGAAATCGGGAGTATGAGGAATCGGCGGTTTATCCGCCGAGGGGACCATGGAGACCTTTCCGCCGGATATTCCTTCCATTGGCGTGAGTCCGTGGACTTTGGCGAATTCGTGGATCTCGTCTATGGAGTCAGTGCGAAGGCACAGTCCGGCAAAACAATCGCCGGAAGCTGTTTGTCGCTCCAGTTCAAGAGCCATGGGCCCGCGGTCCGTGATCATCCGATGATCAACGATGCTCTCTACTTCGATGTAGACGTGGTTGCCCAGTGAGATGATCTTTTGGCCCAGCCCCAGGCCGGGGAAGTAGCCGCCGTCGGAAGAACCGATGCCGGTTTGGCGGCTGAGTTCCACGGTCGTGCGGTACAGGTTGTCAGACCAGACAGCGATGTGATCGAGTGTGATCACTTATGGCTCCTTATTGATTCTTTGCGGGTTCTTTTGCGGTGGGTACTGAGTCATGACCGTGACAATGCGGTCTGGGCTGGTCCGCTGAAAGCCCGCGAATACTGGTGGGGGTACCTCGCCGGTTCACCTAGATGCTCAGCCGCCTGCCGGGCCCAGTTGGGGTTGCGCAACAGTTCCCGGGCAAGGAACACAGCGTCTGCTTGGCCGAAGCTAACGATCCGGGCGGCCTGGTCGGCTTCCGTGATGAGCCCTACCGCCGCAGTTGCGATGGACGCTTCCTCGCGGATCTGTTCGGCGAATTCCACTTGGTAGCCTGGTCGTACAGGAATTTTCGCGTCCGGCACTATGCCTCCGGTGGAGACATCGAACAGGTCGACTCCGTGGTCCTTTAACTCTTTTGCGAGCAAGACCGACTCGTTCCTGGTCCACCCGTAGCGTTCATCATCGGTGTCACCGGCCAGCCAGTCCGTAGCTGATACGCGGAAGAACAGCGGTTTCTCCGTAGGCCACTGCTGCCGCACTGCGTCAACGACTTCCACCGCGAACCTCATCCGGTTGCTCAGAGCCCCGCCGTATTCGTCGGTGCGCTGATTGGACGCCGGCGAAAGGAACTGGTGGATCAGGTAGCCGTGGGCCCCATGGAGTTCCAACACATCAAAGCCCGCCAGATTGGCCCGTCGGGCGCTTTGAGCAAAGTCCTGGACGAGAGCATGGATTTCCGCGCGCGTTAGTTCCTTCGGAGCCGCCAGTCTCCCAAACGGCACGGCACTGGGCCCCACACGCTCCCAATTGCTTCCTTCACAGCTTCCCTGTTCCCAAGGGCGGCCGGTGGCTGCCTTGCGGCCGGCGTGGACCAACTGGATGCCGGCCGCGGTCCCGTGCTCGTGCAGGAAACTGATGAGTTTGCGGTGGGACACAGCCTGCCGGTCGTTCCACAGGCCCAAATCGTATCGGCTGCTTCGCCCCTCCGGGTTGATGGCGGTTGCTTCGACCATGGCCAGACCTGCACCGCCCAGTGCGCGGGCTGCGAAGTGCTGGAAGTGCCAATCAGTTGCTGCGCCGGTTTCGGGTCCGGACGGATAGGAGGAGAACTGCATCATGGGAGACATCCAGATGCGGTTGGGTATCGTGAGTCCACGCAGAGTGATGGGATCGAACAACTGAGTCATCTCGGCTCCGTCGCTGGTGCGCCGATGCCCAGGAATGTCTGTCCGCTACGCTGCAGTGCGGCGCGGTCCAATCCGCTGTTGTCCACGAAGGCGGGGAGGTTGGTCTCTGCCATGTCGAACGGGTAGTCCGTTCCGCAGAGGATCCGGTCCTCGCCGGCATGTGATGCCAGCAGGTCGAGTGTGTTCCGGTCGTGCGTGACGGTGTCGAAGTATGCGGAGCGGAAGAGTTCCCGCGGATCAGCGGAACTGCCCGCCCGGACATCGGCCCGGGCCTGCCACGCGTGTGACCATCGGCCCAGAATGGCAGGAGCACACCCCCCGCCGTGGACGAAGCAGATCCGCAGATCAGGCAATTCTTCCAGGACGCCGCCAAAGATTCCGGATGCCACCGCCGTTGCTGTCTCCACCGGGTTCCCGATGAGGTTGGCTAGGTAGTAGGAGGACCATTCAGGACGCGGCAGCTGCATTGGGTGAACGAGCACTGCCAGATGGTGCTCGGCCGCTGAACGTAGAACGGCCCGAAGCACACCGGTGTCCAGCGATTCTCCCCTCAGGATCGGAGGGATGGCCACCCCGGCGAGGACACCGGCCTTGGCAACGTCGCCGACCTGTCGTTCGGCAGCCGACGCGTCATCGAGCCTGGTCAGCCCCAGGCCGGCTAGACGACCGAAGGAATCACCGACCACTTTTGAAAGGCTCGCGTTGTACTCATCGATGTAGTCCTCGGATGATGAGTTCACAGCGAAGGCGAACGGCGGTGGCGACAGGGCCCGGCGCGAGATGCCATGGGAGTCCATGTCGGCAATGATCGCGTTGACGTCGCTCATGGCTTCTGTCCTGATGGACAATGGCAGGTCTCCCAGGAACAACTCCCCGTCTTGGTCCCGCATGGCTCCATAGGGGGAGCCCGACGGGAGTTCGAACAAGTCCGCCGGTAGCCAATGGGCGTGAACGTCGATCAAATCCGCGCTCATGCCGCGTCCAGCGGCAGTGGCTCGTTATGGGAGTCGAGGTGTTCGACGGTGGTGAAAACCAGGTCGGTCTGACCGACGTTCTCAATGTCGTGAAGCAGGTACTCCGCGTTGCCGAAGTGGAAGTGCCGGGTCTCTCCGGCGGAGTACGAGACATCACGGGTTGTGCCGTCATGGGTGTGCTGCCGGCTGCTGCCGGCGTTGACCGCGGTCCAGAAGTAGTCAAGAACATGGCGGTGGGCGTGCCAGCGTTCACCCGGCGCGAGCCGGATTTCCCAGACCCTGACCCGGTCGTTTTGGCTGAGCAGCTTGGAACCGACCTGGCCGTCGAAGGCACGGGTTTCGAACTCGCTGTGGAGGTCCTCGGACCATCCCTCGTAGTTCTCTCCGATGAGGGTTCCTGCAAGGGGCAGATCGCTCAGGAAGTTGGTAGTCATGGTGAAGCCCTTTCTTAGGTTGTTGCGCTTAGCGTCCGGGCCCGTAAAGACCGAATCGAAGATCCTGGTCACCCGGGGTCCAGGTGTTCGTGAACTGTGACCGCTCGCCCATGGCTTTTACACGTGCGAGCAGGTTGCTGCTCAGTTCGAGCTGGCTCGGCTCCCATTTCTCCAGCGCTTCGGCAACATTGCCTGCCGCGGCCGTCAGTGCGTCGCTGAGGGCCCACGCATCGGCGGCGGCCTTGGCTGTGCCGGCGGCGGCGTGTGGCCGGGCGGAGCAGGCGGCGTCTCCGATAAGTGCGACGCGACCATGGGCCATCTTCGAAGCCCGCGAGTCCCAGACGACCTGGATGAAAGGCGACTCTGTCGAGGTGACCAGTTCAGCTGCGGCTGGCGCGAGCAGCCGGGAGGCGGCCTCGCGCATTTCGTTCACGTACCGGTCCTGGACCTGGTTGGGATGCACGGAGACCTTACCCGGGAATCCCTGCTTGCTGATCAGCATTTCATCGAGCTCGGGACCTTCCGGAACGTTGCGATACCAGACGTAGTTCATGAGCCGTTGCCCCTTCCCAAGTCCTCTCTCACTCGGGATGGGATACATGGTGATTTGGGAGTGGGGTACGACGTTGTACGTGACGGCGTCGTTGAGCAGGCCTGCGGTTTCCGCCGAAAGGTCTGCCTCGTCGACGGTCCCGCGCCATCCGATGTAGCCGGAGTAGTCAAGGGTGACATCCGGGTCGATCCGGGCCCGGTTGGCCGACGTAATGCCGTCAGCGATGACAACGAGCGCGGCCTTTTCTTCCCGGCCACTGACGAACCGTACGGTGACTGAGTCCTCGTCCTGGTCAAAGCCGCAGGCGAACTCGCCTAGATGGTAGTGGTCGCGTCCGAAGTCGGAGAGCAAGGCCCTGTAGAACGTGCCCCAGGATGTATGGGACCATGACCGGGCGTCCCGGTCGATGATGCGGTTTTCGGCGTCGATGTATTGAACCCAGTTTGTCGTTGTACTGACATCTTCCGGCCGCTGGGAGCTGCGTTCCCGGAACCATCGCAGGGTGTCCGGTTGCAGGACTATGCCGCCCCCACGTCCGTCCAGGTCTGTGGGTGTCCGTTCGTAGACGTCGACCTCAAATCCCAAGTCTCGGAGCAGCAGGGCAGCTGTTAATCCGCCGATCGATCCTCCGATTACAAGTGCGCGCGAACCTTCATAGCCGCTCATGCTGAAGTTCCTTTCATTGTGGGGTGGTTTTCAGGGGTTCCTGCTGGGGCATCCGTTGGTAGTTCCGTGTCGCGGGTTTCGGGGGCAAAATACAAGCCAATGAGCGCGATGATTCCCGTGGCGGCCAAGACAGCTGTTGCCACTCCGAGGTTGCCGCCAAACCACGAGGTTGCGATGACACCTGCGACAAGCGGGCCAGCCGCGGTGACGTAGCGGCCAATACTGTTCGCGAGGGCGATGCCACTTGCCCGCATGCTTGGTGAGAACATTTCTGGTCCGTAGACGAAGTTCCCGGACAGGGCGCCGAACAGGCCAAAGCCAACGATGGGAATGACGGTCAGGTACGTGGCGTAGGAGTGCTCAAAGGGGAACAGGTAAGCGACGCTGACCCCGGAAATGAGGAAGCTGACCAGGAATGCCTTCTTGCGTCCAATGGCGTCGGCAATGAAGCCCCATGATGCGTAGCCGAGAATTCCACCCGCATTGAATAGCATGGACGAGACGGCGACCCGGTGGTTCGCCTCCTGCGCTGGGAGTGATTCCGCGGCCGTCATGTCGCGGATGATCTGTGGGTACCAGGTGGAGACGCTCCAAAAGGCGAGAAGTGCCCCGGTGGCCAGTGCAGTACAGATAAGTGTTGCCCGCAGATGTGGTGGCGAAAGAAGCCTGCGGAGAACGAACTCGTCTTCTGGTAGGCGCGAGGTTTTGCCCTTGCGTTCCTTACGCCTGGCGATAACGTCTTTGATCTCTTCCGGTTCCGGAACGTAGCGGCGCAGGAACCAGACCAGAAACGCCGGAACAACAGCCAGAACCAACATGAAGCGCCAGCCGTTTTCGCTGAGCAGGCCATACGCCAGCGCTGCCATAAAGAACCCGGCTGCATATCCGGACATCATGACCCCGCAGGCGCGGGCACGGTACCTGTTACGCCACACTTCAGCTACTAGTGCCGCCCCGACCGGGGCTTCGACGCCTGACCCGAGGCCGGCTACGAAACGCAGTATGCCAAGCTGCCACCATGTGTCCGCGAAAGCTGCAGCGGCCGTAAAGACTGCGTAGGTGAGGATACCGATTGAGAGGACGCGGACGCGTCCGAAGTAGTCTGCCAACACGCCGAAGAGGATTCCACCCGTGGCCCACCCCGCAAGGAAGAGGGCCACTGTCAGGCCTCCGTAGACGCCGATCTGAGCTGAACTGACGACGATGCCGGAGTGCGGCAACAGGTCTGTCATGGCCGGGCCGAGGACAAGAGCGTAGAGGCTGCCGGCGAAGCCATCGAGCGCCCATCCCATGGTGGTGCCGAACAGTACGAGCCATTGCACCCGCGTGATTTGCTGTCGCCAGCCAGGGGTCATCACCGGAATTTGTTTGTTCTGTGTCACGTGCGTCGTCCTTTCAGGATCCCGGTTGATCAGTTCAGACGCCCAGGAGTATCGGACCCGTACCAGTCGACGTCGCTATCGGCTGTCCGCACGATGATTGTCTTGATCCAAGTGAAATCGTCGAAGGATTCTGTTCCTGCATCCTTGCCGGCACCGGATTCCTTGATGCCACCCCACGGCAGCGACGGTTCAAGCCGGTGGTGGTCATTGACCCAAACCATGCCTGACTCAATCGCCGCAGCCACCCTGTGCCCGCGGGCGAGGTCATGGGTCCACACGGCTGCTCCGAGGCCGAAGCGGTTGTCGTTGGCCATCTCTATGGCTTCTGCCTCAGTGTCGAATGGCACGACCACGGCCACGGGGCCGAAGATTTCTTCCTGGGCGACACGCATGGTGTTCGTTGCATCGGCGAAAACGGTGGGCTGCAGGAAATACCCAGCGCGGAGGTCATCGGGCAGTTCGGGAACGTTGCCGCCGGCAGCAAGGTGTGCACCTTCTTCTTGACCGATGGAGATGTAGTCCAGAACCTTGCGGCGCTGTGTGTCGCTGATCAACGGCCCAATTTGGGTTTCGGGCCTCGCAGGGTCACCAATCTTGATCGCGTTGGCCCGTGCAACCAACGCCTCAACGAACTCGGTGTACCGTTCCCGCTGTACGAGGAAGCGTGCCCCGGCTACGCATGACTGTCCGGAGGCAACAAAAGCAGCGAAGGCCGCACCCTCAGCAGCAGCAACCGGATCATAATCACCGAAGACGATCACGGGGGTCTTGCCACCCAGTTCAGCCGTAATACGTGCAAATCGCGACGCCGTTGCGACGGCAGCGGAACGCCCCGCCTCGGTCCCGCCGGTCAGTGTCACTTTGGCGACGTCGGCGTGCTCGGTCAAACCGATCCCGGCTTCGCGTCCGCCGGTAACAACGTTTATGACGCCTTCCGGGATGCCGGCCTCTGTGACAATCCGGGCGATGGCAAGGGTTGTAAGCGGAGTCAGCTCCGACGGTTTCACCACGACGGTGTTCCCGGTGGCCAAAGCAGCAGAAAGGCTCCGGGCGAGGATCAGCGCCGGGTGGTTAAAGGGAGTGATTATTCCACAAACCCCGAGCGGTGTGCGCCTTTGGTACGTCAGGTAAGGCCCGTCGCTGGGCAAGACAGCGTCCCGCTGCGCGGCCAGAAGGGCCGCGTTGTAGCGGAACCACTCGGGTACACGCGACAACTGCGCGCGGGTCTCGGTAATGGGGCGGCCATTGTTTTGTGTTTCGAGCGTGAACAAAGACTCGCTTGCCGCTTCCAGCGCGTCAGCAGCCTTCAGAAGGACCTTTGTGCGAGCGGACCGGCTCATGCGAGGCCAGGGCCCTGATTCAAATGCCACCCGGGCGGCGGCAACGGCCTTGTCGACGTCGACTCGGACACCGTCAGGCACTGTGGCTATCGGGCGTGCTGTTGCAGGGTTTGAAATAGTCAGGAATGCTCCGCTCTCTGCAGGAACATCCTTCCCATCGATGAACATAAGGTGCTCGCTCATGTTTGCCTCGTTTTCTTGTAGTCCGTCGGCTTTGACGTTTTCGGAAAGGGATCTCTACAAGTATGCGATTCAAATCACACGAGTCATATGTTTCGAGAAACATACTTTTTTGTTTTATATGTATCCAACAACAATTGTGGATACACTAATTGGATGACGAACAACCTCCGGAGAGCCCAAGGTTCACTTGAAGTCCGTCGCTGGTTGGACAGTGTCCGGGCCATCACTCAGACGGTTGTCACAGCCCAGCCGCTCTCGCGGGTGCTCGACTTGATTGCAGAAACCGCTGCAGAGCTTATGGGCTACGAGTTCTGTGGTGTGCTGTTGCCTGACTCCTCCGGTCAGAGGCTCACAATTGAGGGGTCAAGTGGCCTTTCCCGGGAGTACATAGACCAGGTCAATGCCGATCACCCGGTTCTTTTGCACCCGGGCGTCGAATCGGAAGCCCCCTCAAGTAAGGCCTTCCGAACCGGAAGGCCTGTCGCGATTGCCGATATCCAAGCGGAGCCGCAGTTTGCACCATGGGGTGGGGTTGCGCGGGAGCAGGGGTATCGATCAATGATCTCCGTGCCCCTGCTCGAATCGGGCCAAGGAGTCATTGGCACACTGAACTGCTACCGCAGGGGTACCCATCACTTCGGTCAGCAAGAGATCGCGCTCCTCGCGGTACTCGCCGACCATGCGGCCATAGCCCTCACTACGTCCCGACTGCGTTCCGACGAAGCCAGCCGAATAGATGAACTGGTGCTACTCAACCGGGAGCTCCACACGCAGAGGGACCTGCTGGAAAAATCCGAAGACATTCACCAAAAACTGACAGACATTGCACTGAGGGGTGGTGGCGTCCCTGGCATCGCCGCTGCGCTGTCGATTCTGATATTCCGCGCAGTTTTGATCGAAGACGTCCAAGGGGCAGTGATCGGACGATCCGATCTAGACGCAGGATTCCCGGACGACAGGACCAGGGCGGGCATCAGGGATGACCCTTCGCCCTCCTTCGAGATATTTCATGTGCTTCTCAATGAAAGTGAAGTTGCCCGGATTTGGACAGTGACCGACGCCGGACCTCTGACTCCCATCGAAACGCGCGCCGTTGAACACGCCACGGTGGTTACCTCTCTTGAACTCCTACGGGCGCGAACCGCCGAAGAAGCGCAGTGGCGACTACAGGGAGAGGTCCTGAATGACCTCCTCGGCGGCGAGCCCTCCGCCTTGGAAACAATCCACGCCCGTGCAGATCGCTTGGGCCATGACTTGAGCGTCGAACATACGATGGTCGGCGTCTCCTTGTCCGAGGTGGCACAAGACGACATAAACGCTTGCCTGCAGCAGGGCCTACGGCGGATCAACACCTGGGCCGCAACATTCAAACCGCGCCCCCTATGCGCCATCCATCACGACAGGATTATCGTGCTGCTACCCACGTCCCTTGACAGTTCTGCAATGGAAACCAGTACAGCTGAGAAGATCCGCAAGATGGCCGCGTCACGCCGGCCTCGCGCCACCGCTACCGCTGTGTCACGAGGTCCCATCAAGGGCCTCAGTATGTACCCCCAGGCATACCGCTCTGCGGCCGGGGCTCTGAACATGCTGGCCCTGGCTGGGCGAACTGACACATCAGTTACTTTCGACGACCTTGGGATTGTAGGTTTACTGCTGCAACTCGATGACTCCAGCCAGCTACTCCGATACGCGGACCGCGCCCTCGGTCCCGTCCGCAGCCACGACGAAACCCGTGGAACCGAGCTCCTCAAGACCCTGCGAACCTACTTCTCTTCAGGGCAAGTAAACATGGACACAGCCCGCCTTCTGCAGGTTCACCCAAACACAGTCGCACAACGGCTTCGTCGCATACAGGCCCTGACCCACAAAGACCTCTCAAGGCCGGACCACGCAATGGACCTCGCCGCGGCCTTGGCCATCGGCGACATTGCCGACACAAAACCCACATCCGCACAGGGGCCCAAATAGAAAATCAGCCCCAATTTAGGGGCGGGTCATCGCCGGCGCCAGTAAGCTCCCAACGGACGGCGGATCGTGAGGCCAGAGAAGGACGGTCGTAGTCGACTACGGTGACTGCTCAGCACGGCAGGACCGCTTCGAGCAGCCGAAACGTCAACCGCAGTTCCGTCGTTGTAAGTCAACCGCCGAGACTTCCGTCGGCACCCTCGTAACGATCTCCGGATCTCCTGCATCCCAGGTCAAACCACAGCCGAGCCTGGCCCCGTTGTTATGCCCCGCATCGGGGATCCGTCCCGCGGAGCAGGACTCATCGTAATCCGGGCCACCGACCCCCCATTCAGCGTATCAACGGCGGCCACTTGGCCGGCAAGAAACACAAAACGACCCACCTCGGCCACCACCCCGCTGGCGACCCGGACGGGCGTGCCTAGCTGTGGACCGACATGGGAGATCGTCTGGAGCAACCTGATTCAGGACCGGGGTGGCCGTGCTCTTCGGTCGCGCATCCTATCCAGTCCCACACCTAATTGACGGTGGATCCGCAGCCCTCGCATGCCGAGGCAGCCACAATGATTTCTTGGCGCCCCTTCCGGGGTCTGCAGGCAGTGTCGAACAACGACGCGTTCGCGTTGGGCTCGGTCGTTCAGGGTCTGAAGGAAATCCAATCACCCGCGGCGATATGGCACGGATCTACGGGCGCCCTCGGCCCGCACTGCGGCAGGACAAAACATTTCGATGAATCCAGGACAGTGCGCGGAATCCCAAAGTGCACGCTGCGCGTTCCCGGGCAAGGAGTCAAAGCTGGCAAATGACGAGCAATCGATCGCCGGCCGTGAGCAGCGCCTTCATACGGCGCCATGAGAGGACCCTCCGTTGGCAGATACAATACGCGCCACTCTCAAGAAGGGAGTTCCCTACTGCCGCAGAGCCGCAAGACTATCCGACCCGCGCCGCTCATTTGCCCTTTGCGCGACGCTGGGTTACCGACATGTGAGCACCCAAGAGTTTGGGAACAACGACGTAAACGGCGGTAGGAACCACCATTAGCGTGAGGAACAGGGCACGGAGAATAGGGTGCCAATTTTCCATTAGGGGGCCAGCGGCGATCATCCCGATCGAGACTAGCGGGAAGATTGCCAGCCAGGTGATGACAGCTCGAATATGGATCGAGACCGGCGACGCTGCCCCCCTGGCTGGGGCGCTGGAGGGCCTAGGTTCTGCTCCGCCGTGAAGGCGCGGTCGGTTTGAAGCGGGGGAGGTGCTCATGGGATTCCAGTTATCTAATCGCTTTTGGTTGGGCTGACAGTACGCCTGACTCCGACGCTCCCAGAAGGGGTGTTCTGTAGGGCACAAGGACCTCCCCGGAAGCTGGCACCAGCCATTTGGGTTGCGAAACCGTGGCCCTGGTGCTCAGACCGGTATTCTGCCGACGTTCCGGTGTTCGGAAGGTCAGTATCAGTATGGGCTGCCGATCAGAGCTCTGAATATGTTTTTCGAACCATAATTTTCGCCTATGCAGTGTCTCTGGGGACATCCCAAGTTGACGCGTGCCTACCACAACGTGCCGGACATAAATCCATGATGTTCTCGTGCCCTCACTTCCCCGGGTTGGATCCAGGGCGCGGCGCTGGCGTACCCTCATATCGAAGCCTTCAAGGCGGTCTGACTTGCCAGCTGAGCCATGCGGTTCTTGCTTTTGGCTAGTCCGTCTCCTCTTGACGGCGCTCTTCATCCGGGTACAAGGCATCAAACCGGCGGGAGAACGACAGATCCTTATGCCCCCTTGAACGAGAGTGCAGTTCGCTTCAAAAGTAGGCGACCAACGCCAAGGCTCTTCGCGGGAAATGGAAATGCCAAGCGAGTGGATGATATTGCATCAGATGCAATAATCAGGGCGATACCTGCCACAAGGTCCACTATCAGTTGCCTGCCCCCACAAAGAGAACCGCGCCCCTTCGTTGCCGGGTTGCGGTCGGTCCAAAGAGCCTTGAACCGGTGAAATCAGGTGACTGGACAATGTCCACACTTTTGCCGTCGGATCGGGCCGGATTCCGCATGATTCCCGGAGATCCCACTGATTGCAAGGGTTGGAATACAGTTCGAGTCCCAGCTCGGGCACAGTGTTTCCGCAGGTCAGCGGCCTAATGGGCCGTTGACTGTGGACAAATCTCCAAAATGTGTGGACAGCGGCGTAGCACTTTTTCTATGGCCAGCATTCGAAAGCGCACGAAAAAGGACGGAACTACGTCCTTCATGGTCTGCTGGTGGGACCCGGTCACCAGTAAAGAACAAGGCATTACATTCGCCAACGAGGCAGAAGCCGTCACGCTCAAGCGAGTCGTCAGGACAACGCTTATGTCCGCCTCGAGGATCCCGACTTTCACGAATGATCGACATCCGGCCACGACATCGCGTTCCAATGCGGCGCGAGCCTCGTCGTCGATCTGTGCGACGGCTGCCGCCAACGGGGTGCTGTGGACGTATTGCCAGAGAAACTCCCTTGGCTCGGGCAGGGTCAGCGACAGCGTCTCCGACCGAACGTCGGCGTTCCGGAATCCGGCGCTGCTCGTCAGCGACTCGAGTTCCTGCGGCTTGTACAGCGAGAACACCGCTTGCACGAAGGCGGCTACCTCGGGCTTCACATGACGTGCCAGCGCCTGCTCGAGAATCGCGAACAGCGGTGGGGTCGGTCCGACCGTTGCAATGGCCAGGCGCCCTTCGGGAGCTAAAACGCGCCGCATTTCGCGCAGCGCCGACGTCTTGTCGGCCACGAACTGCAGGCCGAGCGAGCTGACCACGACATCGAAGGACCCGTCGGGGAGCGGCAGGGACTCGGCATTGGCCTCGTGCCACCCGATCGCGGCGCCCGACGAGGGGACCGACTGCGCGACCGCCAGCATTGCGGGATTGACGTCAAGCCCGGCGACGGCGCCCTGGGGACTTACTTGCTCGGCTGCCAGTCGCGTTACGACTCCTGTGCCGCATGCGATGTCGAGGACGCGCTCACCAACCTGGGCGCGGCCGTGTCGAGCAGCGCGGTCGCGAATGGCGCGCCGATCGTGGGGACGAAGTACCGTTCATAGTTCTCAGCAGCGTTGCCTCCATACTGTTTGAACGACACTTCTGACGATGATGTGCTCATGGCGTTCTCCTTATCCGCAAGACCGTTGCCCGGCTTGCTCTTCATGGTTGTGGGTGGCGGGGGATTCACGGCGGAGGGTATATCGCCGGACACGCGGCTCGGCGTGTCAGGCCAACCTTGATCCCACCATCATTGAGACATTCCCGGAAAAGATGGATTCAGTCCGTTGTGTGAGTGTCAGTGGTGTGTGGTGACGGGGCGTCGCATTCCGCTGTAGGCTGCCACGACCCCTACCAGGAAGATGAGGACGGCGAGGTAGATCAGGCCCAGATGCCCAAGCGTGGCAAGACCCCATGGGTAGTGCGCGGGGAGGGCCACGGCGAGCCCGACGACGGGGACGATAACGGCTGTGGCGAAGGCCCACCGTTCTCCACGGCGCACCCCGTACCAGGACAGGCCTGCGACGGCCAGCCCGGTCGCAGCAATGAAGCCGCTGACCGCGATGTGCAGATGGCTGATGTAGTGATACAGCTGCGGGCTGAACGCCTCAATCTCCGCCTTCCCCTTGTCCACCTGGCCGGGGCCGATGCCAAGTTCGAGGAAGGCGTCCGTGAAGTTGAGTACCAAGAAGATTACGGCGTACCCGACGAAGGCCAGCCCGGCCAGCGTCATGAGAGCGGCTCCTGTCCGGAGGCGGGACTGTTGCCCGTGGGGAGTTTGGATGGTGGACACGGCCACCACCCCCTTTCTTATTCAAGTAGGTACTTGAATAAGAAACCCCTAACGGTAATCTTGTCAAGAGAACTCTTGAATAGGAGGTGCGAGTGGGCGACCAACAGGACAAGGATGCGCTCTTCGACGCCCTCGTCGAAGCTGCCAAGGCCTTGGGGAACGGCAGGAGGGCGGAGCTGATCGATATCCTTGCGCAGGGCGAGCGGTCGGTTGAGGAGCTGGCCGCAGAGATCCATCAGAGTATGGCCAACACATCCCAGCACCTGCAGCGTCTGCTGCGAGCCGGCCTCGTCTGCTCCCGGCGCTCGGGGACGCGGATCTACTACTCCCTTGCCGGTACGGCGGTCGAGCGACTATGGCGAGCACTTCGGGAGACAGCCGAAGCGCACGCGGGGGAGCTGGGCGATCTCGTCCGTGCCTACGTCGGCGATCGCGCCGACCTGAGCATGATCACGCGCGACGAACTGCTGCTGCGGCTGCGGCAGGGAGACGTCGTTGTGCTGGACGTGCGGCCGCAGCCAGAGTACGAAGCCGGACATATCCCGGGTGCGCTTTCCATGCCCTTCTCGGACGTTAAGTCTCGGCTGCACGAGGTTCCCCAAGGAAGCGAAATCGTCGCCTACTGCCGCGGACCGTACTGCCTATATGCGGACGAGGCCGTGCGGCTGCTCACGGACGAAGGGCGCCTCGCCACAAGACTGGAGGAGGGCTTCCCCGAGTGGAAGGCGGCAGGGCTGCCGTTAGAACAGTCGGACTCATGAGCGGCCTCCATCCAAGACTGCGAACTTGGGCGAGAGTCCTCCTGGCGGTTGATTAATGCAAGCTCCTACGGGTGCGGAACAGTTCAGGCCGCGGCTGAAGTGAGGGCTTTGTGCCTGAGAAGGTCTTTCTTGAGGGCGTAGTAGAGCTCGCGCGCAACATAGCGTTTGAGGCTGCGGATGATGTCGCCCCGGGAGTGGCCTTGGTTGCGCTTGCGGTCGCGGTAGGCCTGTGACTTGGGGTCGAGTTTGAGCCGGCCAACGGTAATTAGGTAGATGACTCGGTTTGCCTGGCGGTTGCCGCCGCGGTGGAGCCTCATCCGGTGGGACTTTCCTGAGGAGACGGGGATTGGGGCGACTCCGCAGAGTCGGGCGAAGGCTGCTTCGCTGGGAAACCTGACGATTTTTTTCTCCTGCTGTGATGAGCAGCTGGGCAGCGCTGACGGGACCTACTTGGGGTAGCTCCATTAGTGTCGGGGCTACTGCGTGCAGGAGCCTTTCGAGGTGTTTGTCCGTGTCGTTGATCTGGGTGGTGAGGTCGTAGACGCGTCTGCCGAGTTCCCGTAAGGCGTATTTTGCAGCCTGCTCCGGCACGTCCAAACGTGCCATGTCCGGCCTCAGCGATTTGGCTTGCATGGCTTTTGCTTGCAGGGTCTTGGCATCGAGGCGTTCTTTGATTGAACCGGGTGCAGTCACCAGGATGTCGCGGAGCTGCACCAGGGCTGCGGTCCGCGATTTGATGGCTGAATCGCTCACCAGGTGAAGATTCCGAATTGCTTCCACAGCGCCGGAAGTCCTTGCCGGGGACGAGCATTCCCCGGACAGAACCTTTCTCGCTGCCTGTTCAGCAGAGGCGGCTGCTCCGGCATACAACGTCAGCTCGAAGAGCCCGGTGGTGGTGCCCCCTTTCGGGGTCAAGGTGGGGAATGAAATGAGTTTCTGAAGCAGGGGGCGCCCGGATGACGGACGTGAGGCGTTGCCTAAGCGGGTTGGTGAGCAAACCAACCCGCTTTCCCCTGTAGCGAGCGCTGGAGTGCCCTGGCCACTTCCGTGTTTGAGTGGATACGGTGCACGCCAGTTCCGCCGATGATGGGGCACGTTCGAAAAAGCGTGTACCTCACGGTCGTGCGTGTGACGGGACTGGGCCATCACCGAATGGCCGAAAGTAGCCATGAGCATCAGGGCCCTGCTGCTGTCCTTGCCCAGCACCCCAGCCCTTACGTCTCCTACTTGAAGTGGAGGGTGATCAACGGGACGACCGCGGCCGAGGTCACCTCCTGTCAGTGGTACAACGGAGATAAGCAGATCAACAACCTCCCCGCAGGCGATTACGCCCTGGAGCTAACGACCGAGCAGGACAAGTACGGTACCTACAACCTGAGGACTAGCTATGTACTCCCATGAAGCCCGGGTGGTTGTCGAGTCCGATGCCTTGATTGCCCGCCGGTGGGGGCAGTACAGCGGTGAGTTCGGCGTTCTTTTTGTCCCCAAGGATCCGGCCTCCGCTGGCAGTGAGGCAATCCGCACATCGCTTGGCGGGATTCGAACAGGTGACCATGGGAACCAACGCCTAACCGTGGCGCCTGTCCTCAATGGCTTCGCCATCCTCCAAAATCCGGTGTCTTCGCGTAAAGCATTTCTCACTCTGCTCTCGGAGGTTCGGGATGCGCTTGAACTGTCCGGCTTCGAGGGTGTACTGAGGCTAGGCGAGGATCAATTAACGGAGTGGAGACTCACGGACGTCGTGCCCTCCTTCACGGTGGTAGCTTGCGTCAGTTCGGCCGTCCTGCCGATGTCGGAACCGCCCGAGTATGCTTTACGGCCTCCGGAATCGGGACTCTGGCAGACTGAGTCATCGGCTTTCACATCCCTCGCGGACCAAGCCGCGGCCCTGGCCAGAAACGAAGGCGACGGCCGGTGCGTCGTGGCCTCCGGGATGCTCAGCGTAGCCTGTCGGCCGGACCAGGTCGCAGCGTTTCTGACGGCGGCGTGCAGCAGTATCGGCGAGGCTCTCCTTGAGATCCCCACGTCGGAAGGCCGATGGATTCGATGCGTATTCGGTCTGGACGGGTATTTCCTCGTACACGAAACCACCGGCGGCCAGCCGTGGAGAACTGCTCTGGCGGCGTCAATCGGCAGGCTTCACCACCTGGCGCCGCTCGTTGATTACGGCTTCATTCGGCGTTCAGATTTCTTGGCGGGATCCCTCAGCGAAGCCGTCGACTACGGACGGTCCAGGCCGCAATACCTTGTCCGGACGTACGCGGACAGCCATCACGTCCTTAAATTAGCTGTCCCCGACATCTTCGGGGTACAGATCTTCGGGCCCAGACATCCGGCGCTCCTTCCGTCTGGCCATTGGGATGTGGAGGACCTTACGGAGGGGCGGAAGCTTGTGAGTAGCAAGCGGTTGCAGGACTGGTACGGAGACGATCTTTCTGTCGATTCTGTACAGGAGGACGCCCGCGAGGCGAACAGCGCGGTTTTGTATACCTTTGAGCGCTGGTTGGAACGTAACCTCCGCGCTCATGCCCACCACGCAACCACCTGATGTAAGTAGATGCCCATCCCGGGGCACGATTCCGCTGAGGCCTGTCATTACTAGTTGTCCTCCTCCGGCCAGTACTTCTGCACCGCCGCCGCACCGTCCCGCAGCTGCTGACCGTCCAAGACGACGGAGCTTTCGCTCATGCCCATGTCGGTCCATTGGGCAATCAACCTAAGGTTTCCTGCCGGTGGCAGCGGCCACAGCCACAGTGTCCCGGTGCCGGCCATCTCGTCGTCGTTGCTGTTGCCTCCCTTGCCGCGGAATTCGAAGACAGGCCCCTTGGGTTCCTCTGCCATCTGCAGGGGTGGCCCGTACATGGCCTGCGATGAGGTGCTCGCTTTGGTGCCGTCCGGGAGCTGCACGCCGAAAAGGAGGAGGGAGTCGACCCATAAGCTCCCATCCCGCACGTGAAGGCGGCCGCGATGAAAGATCGCGTTTAGTTCCGACCACGGCGGGTCATCCTGATCAGTGCGGCGGAACATCCAGGACACGTCAAAGATGCATCCGGTGGAGTACACCTTGGCGGACTCCACCGCCATCATGAAGGTCGAGGTTATGTCGAGGAAACGACCCACGGGGACGACGGCCGGAAGTTCATAGCGGGGCGCCCCGGCCCACGGCGGTGGAACAAAACGTTCGACCCGCGGGCGGGGGAGTGGCGCAGGAATTGGGTAGTCCTGGAAGAAGGTCACGGTCATCCTCGGGCTTTGCTGGCTGCGACCGACCGGCGGAACGCGGCACAGCCGCCCAGGATCCCCCAATCCGTCCTTACCCGGCCAGTACACCTAGACCAGCAACCTCGCTTCGGCTGCGTCCTGTCCTTGTCCGGCGCCCGTGACAACGACGGTCCGGCCGCGCAGCTGAAGGGATGTCACAGCGCACCACCCACTCCGGCGTTTCCTGGGCGGACACGACCCCTTGGCAGGTGCCGGGCAGGAATCCGGGTGACGGCTTCCCTGCGCGTTCGTGGAGCCAGTAGTGACCTTTACCAGGGCGGCGATGCGCACAGTAAGAGGAGGTCATTCATGTCGCTTTCTAACAGTTAACAGGCAGTGGGCCAGCTTTAGGCTTGCTGCACCCAGCAGTCCACGCCACCCATGCTAGGAGGTGCCAAATCACGATAGTGACTATTCGTCCGACAGATAGCAGCAATGCTTGTTTGCCACCTGCTTGCTGGTGGGCGTGAACCGAATTTCACCCAGCTGAACGAAAGCACCCTCGGCGCGCCATGGCGGTACTTGAAGCCGGCTTGCTGGGCTGGAGGCACTCGGCCAGCTCGACTAGACATTAGGCAGCGCCAGCAGCATTTGTAGCTGTCGTGGCAGGTTCGAATACCTGTTGTTCATGGGTAGGTATAAAGGCCTGCGCTGCAGCAGCATGAAGCGTGCTGGTGCAGCGCAACGACCACGAGTTGTTCGCCTTACACCAGCGTTTCCGAGGTAGCCTGCGTGTTGCCTCTTCTTGCGTTCGAGGCGTAAATGCGGTTCTCACATGGCCCGATTACCTCCTGCTCAATGCCTGACCGGTCACGAATGACAGCCGTCACTCCTGCCGGGAGATCGAAAGACATACTAAGTTCATCGGCAGTCAGTTGCCATCGGAGAGCGATGCGCCCTCGCGGAGCGTCCAGGACTGACTTGACCCAGTCGATTCCACCGCCTGGACATGGTGAAAAAAGTACGCGTTCGTAGCCTGCGCTCAGCGGGACGATTCCACCGATAGTCCGGTGCATCCAATCAGCGACGGAACCTAGCGCGTAATGGTTGAAGCTCGTCATTTCGCCGGGATTGATGGAGCCGTCTGGGAGCATAGAGTCCCATCGTTCCAAATCGTTGTTGCTCATTCGCACCCCTAGGGCCGGTGGTCACCGTTTACGTAGGCGAAGGTTTTGTCAGCCAGAGCTGTGGCGTCTGGACACAGGGTGGCTGACCGCGCTGTGGCGACGCGTAGAAGCCGGGTTTCCATATCTTGGAGTCGATCAGCAGCACCGACTTGCCTGAGACGATGGTGTGATCGACGTTGGCTTTGAAGCCGGGCATCGGGTGCGCAGGTCGTGCAGGACGGCGGCCATCTTGCCGAAACCGTTCAGCAATACCCTAGTCTTCTGTTCAGCCCGGTGGCCGCACGGCCGTAGACCCCGTTCATCAGGACCAGAGCATCCGGCCGACGGTCCAGATGCCGAGGAGGACCAGGACGCGCCGAGGACTTTGCCGCCCGGGCCGTACATCCAGTCTTCAATTTCCTTCCGGCGGAGTTCGGTCCGTAGCAGACGGTTTGGAAGCGGCACCGCCGGTTCCCCTCCGACGGGACCTAGGACCGGATCCACGGAAAGCTTCTGGCTGAAGCAGACGCCGCGCGCAGATCGACTTGACAGTTTCGGTGGACTCGACCATCAACCGGGCCCACCAGCACGGGACGAACCTTCCCCGCACCACAGGGGGGAACTCCCGTTACAAGAAACTGTTTGCTGAACCGTCCGACCACGCCATCGGCCCTCTAGGGGCGGGCTGGGCACCAAGATCCATCGCGCCTACGACGGTAAGGCCGGCCGCTGGCGATGATTCTTGGCCCGGGACAGGGCGGCGACTCGTAGGAACCTGTCCCTTCCACTCCTACGGCGCTTACCGTGCCGTGGCTGGTGATGAAGTGAAGCAGTTTGCTGTAGCCGGCGGCTGTTGCTGCGAACTTTTGATCAGCGATGGGTTTGTCGTATTCGGTGACAACGGCGACGTGGTGTGTATCGGCGTGGGTATCAACGCCGACAATGACTTTGGGTAGTTCCTCGACCAATATGGCGACGGCCGTGCTCTTCCTGGTGTTTGTGTGTTGCACGTTGGCCATGCTGATCGAGTACAAGTTGGGGTCCGGCGGTGGTGATACGGCCCGCTAGACTCTCTTCATGCGCAGAACGTCGGCACGAGGCCCCGACGCCGCTGGGAGGGAGCGCGTACTTATCCTGTCAGCAGGGGTAGGAGCAGGGCACAACAGCGCCGCGGCGGCGGTGCAGCAGGCGTGTGCCGCGCGCGCCGACATCGACGAGGTGCAGGTGCTGGACGTGCTGCAGGTGAGCAGCGTGCTCTACCGCACACTGCTGGGCAGGGGTTACTTCGTCCTGGTCGAGGACTTGCCCTGGCTGGTCGAGTGGGGCTACGAGATCAACGACCGTCCGTTCCGGCGGCGGGGCCCAGTAGACCCCTGGACACGGGTGAACGCTCTTCCGGTGATCGGTGCGATCAAGCGATTCCGGCCGACCGCGATCATCTGCACGCACTTCCTGCCAGCCCAACTGCTGGCGTCACTGCTCCTTCGCGGCGTGATTGACGCGAGGACCGCCGTCGTTACAACGGACTACGACTTCCAGGGCCTATGGCTTACGGGCGCGTTCCACGCGCTCTTCCTGGCCAGGGAGGAGGGGAGGGTGGAACTGATGGCGCTGGGTTTGCCCCCCGACCGCGTCGCGGCCACGGGGATCCCTATCGCTACCCAGCTGACCGTAGCGCCTGCGCGCGATGCAAACGAGCCCCCGATGCTGCTGATCTCGGCGGGTGCGACTGGCGGCGACTATGCCGTCTCGGTCGTGCGGCAGACGCTGCACATGCGCTCGTCCTTCACGGCCACGGTCATGTGCGGACGCAACAATGCGCTGCGGCAGCGTATCGAGCAGCTGGTGGCGCCCGCTGGCGACCGCTACCGCGTGCTCGGCGTCACGGCGGAGATGCCGCAGCTGCTGCGCCGCGCCGACCTGTTTGTGGGCAAGCCGGGCGGCCTGTCGGCGTCGGAGTGCATGGCTGCAGGACTGCCCATGGTGCTTGTGAACACCATCCCGGGGCAGGAGGTTCGCAACGGCGACTACCTGATGGAACAGGGGGCGGCGGTCCGCTGCAACACTCCCGCGACGATCGGCTGGAAGATCGACGAGCTGCTGCGGGAGCCGGGTCGCCTGCAGCGGATGCAGGCGGCGGCATGGAGAACGGGCCGCCCTAACGCTGCAGCGGACGTGCTGACCGGACTGCTGGACGGGCCGTCCCGTCCCCTGGTCGTGACACGCGCAGCGCAGAAGACGATACTCGCCGAGAGCGAGCGGCGCGTCGTTGCGACGGATCTGACGGGACCCTCCTCGCTGGTCCGCGTAGTCGACTTGGCTGGGGCTAGCACGGTCGCGCTGCTGCGAGCCGAGGAGCTGGGAGATCTGCAGAAGCGGTATGCCACCCCGGACGGGGGTCTGGTACTGCGGCGCGGCGACGCGCTCATGTCGCTCAGGGGAGAGGAGCGGCGGCTGCTCCGCGCCATTCTTCGGGGTGACGACGAGCTGCCCGTCCGCGTCGAGGGCCCTCGCCACCCCCTCGCATCGTTCCCGCGGGACCGGCCGGACACGACCCTTGAGGACTGAATTGCTGCAGTCACCGGAGGATGCAGTCACCGGAGGAGTTATGAAGGACAGGACGCCCGTCAGGCCGTGCAGGCAGCTATCTGCCAGGTGCCCCCCGACGTCGAGCTTGAAATCCTCGCCGGCCGCGTCCGGCTGCGACAGTGCCTAGAGCTCGACTCACTCGACTTTCTCCACCTCGTGGAAATCATCGCAAAGACCATGGGCATGGACATTCCGGAACGCGACTATCCGGCCGTGGCAACGGTTGACGGCATGGTCAACTACCTGGCCAGCCACGGCTCAAGGTAACTTGGCCGACCAAGGTGGTAGCCCTCTGCCGCTGCTATCGCAATCGGGTGCCATACCTGCTGTGCTCGACATTGCCACTGGGTGTCCACTGTTGTGTGCTTAGCAGGTCTCCGGCAGCACATTTTGCGTGGCGACCGCTGCTGAGGCCGTTCTAATGCAGCTTTCAAAGAGCCGTTCGGTGTCATGGACGGCGAAGGCGCTTTGGGCCCGGTTCCGCGTGAACAGCATGTCGTCCGCGGCGAGCCGGACTTGGCCGTGAATCCCGGGGACAGGAGCTGCCCAGCTGCCTGGAACAGCACGGCGGTGATGGTGTGGGCGGGGCGGCTGCGCCGGTATGGTCCATGTACCAATGCCGGTGTCTTCGGGGCCGCCGGCTGCGCTGCTTGGTCCGAAAGGTGGGCAGGGACTTCCAATATCCCGTCGGAGTAGGTGGCTTTGATATCTCCTTCCTTAACATCGTCGGGAAGCGGGACGCTGCGGCTGAAGGGTCCGTACCGGAATTCGGACCGGAAGCGCTGGGAGTCAAACAGTCTGTCCAGGGAGTGCATCAGCCCAGACGGGGTGCATAAGCGTGTTGAATAGCAAGGTCCAACGGGTCGTCGCGAAAAGACACCATTTCAGCAGATCAGACATGACAGCTTCCCCAGATCCTGGGCAAGGAAGGGCCTTCAGCGGACCGGTGTCCCTCCAATAGATACTGCGGGCGAAACAGGCAACAAGGACGAAAGGCCCCCGGGCCCGCCGACGTTCGGAATTTCTGGTCTTCCGGCTAGCATTATTGGATGACCACTGCGGTCCATCATTCCGAAAATGCCTTCTCGCTGGCACGCCGGGCGCGAGGAGTGGTGCGCCGCGTCCCGGTCTGGACATGGCGGCTCCTCATGCGCTCGGTGAGCTCACGTGAGCGGACGAGGTTTAACAGCGAACCCATCACGGAAGTGGACTACGTCCACGACATAAATTACCTGGGCGACAATGTGCGGGCGCACCACCTGGACGTGCTCACCCCTGCTGCTCCGGCTGTGGACAGCCCTGAGGGGAGAGCCGGGAACCAAAAGTCCTTTCCTGTCTACGTCTATTTCCACGGCGGAGGCTGGACGTCCGGGGACAAGTCAGCGCTGACCAAGTACTGCGCGAACCAGGCGCTCGGCGGGATGGTTGTGGTCAACGTCAACTACCGCCAGCCTCCCCGTTTCCACATGGGCCATGTTCTGAGGGATGCAAATGCAGCCTTGGCGTGGGTAAGTGCGAACATAGGCCAATACGGCGGGGATCCGGAATGCGTGATCTTAGGGGGTGACTCCGCGGGCGGTCAGATCGCGGCTTTGCTCACCGCTACCATCTTCAGGCCTGAGCTCGCCGCGCATTACTCCTTGAAGCCAGCTGTCCCCGGGAAGCACCTGAAGGGACTGGTTCAGCACTGCAGCGTGGTTGATTTCTCTGTGTTTTTCAAGAGCGGCTTTGTCCTCAGCCTGAACTTCGTCCGAATGTTGCTGCCATCGGCCGGCAAGGCTAGGGGCTGGATGCAGAGTGCCTTCTCCACTGGCCCGGGCATGGAACGGCTAAGGGCCGCGACCGGCTTCGTGTCTCCCATTGAGTGGCTCGACGGCCGCTTCCCACCGGTGTTCGTCACTACGTCCGAGCGCGACTTCTTTTACGAGGCGAACGTGAACTTTATTAGACGGCTTCAACAGAACGCCGTGCCAGTAGACATGTTGATCTACTCCTGGGCGAATGCCAACACTGAACACACATGGCAGCAGGACTACCGCTATCCGGAATCCCAGGAAGTATACCGGCGCCTGCGCGCTTTCGTCCGGAATGTCTCACAGCAGCCTGTTGACCATGACTCCGCACCATAGGCAGCCGTCCGGGCTATGTTTGGACCATGGCAGCGCAGACGCAGGGTCAGGAACCGTCCGGGGTCGATCCAGAGCGGAATGGCTCCGCGAGGGTTGATACGGCTGCCCTGCGGGATGCCCAACTGGGGGACGTAGACTGGACCATCCCGCCTGCTGGTTCCGTGACCATGCGCATCCCCGTACCCAGCGGTCAACTTGCGGCCTTGGCAATGGGTGACCCCGACGATCCATGGATCGTACTGGTTCCGGGCGCCACTGGCTCGAAAGAGGACTTCTCGCTCATGATGCCGGACCTGGCCGGCGGGGGCTTTTTTGTACTGAGCTATGACCTGGCCGGTCAGTATGAGTCAGCAGCAGCGGGGCCGGAGAAGCTGGTTCCACCAAAGCGGCGTTACGACTACGAACTCTTTGCCGAGGATTTCCTTGCAGTCATCGAGGCCGCCGGCAAACCCGTGCACATAGTGGCTTACTCCTTCGCCGCCATTGTTGCCCAAATCGCCTTTTCGAAGAGACCGGACCTGTTCGAGACCCTAACCCTTTTGAGCTGCCCGCCGGAGCCCGGGCAAAGCTTCCGTGGCGTCAGCCGGATCGGCCGTTTCAGCAGCTTGGCCAATGACCGGATCGGGGCAGCCCTGCTGATTTGGGGCATTCGCAGGGGTTTTGTCCCGGTTCCCAAGGGGCGCCGGCGGTTCGTCAACTACCGCTTCCGTTTTACCCGCCGGACCTCTGTCCGGGACATCTATGGACTAATGAAGAATGCACCGGACCTGAGGAAATTCCTGGCCGACGCCGTACTCCCGAAGTTCGTTGCGGTCGGTGAGCATGACTTATGGCCATTGCACCTGCACCGGCGTTTCGCGCAGGCGATCGGAGCCCGGATCGCCGTCTACCGCGGCGGGCACAGTCCCTGTGAAACTTCGCCACACCAGTTCAGCCGTGACCTGCTGGTCCTTTACGGGAAGGATAGCTGAACGGTGTCGGAACACGCGTCATCGGCGGCACCCCATGCACGCGCTGCCAGTGTGTACGTCCCAAGCGGCGCTTAAGCGGTCCACGGGCGGAGGCTTATTCCTACCCCGAACGGATTGAAAGTTGCTCAGAAGAGAGTGTGGACATTGTCCACACTCTTGGCTTCGGATCGGCTCCTCTTGGCTTCGGACTGCTTCGGATTCCGCATGTTTCCGCGACCTCCCAGCGTTTTCAAGGCCAGGAATGCAGTTCGAGTCCCACCTCGGGCACGCATAACCCCTCGTCAGAGGGGTTTTGCTTTAATGTGTGGACATTGACCCTCGGCGGGTCCCTCTGACGTTGTCCGCGGTGTGTGCCTGGCGCCGCGGTCGCCTATTCGGTTGCGTGTGTGGCGGGGTCAGGGTCCTGGCTGGTGGCCCCTCCGCTGCTGGAATCTAGGGTTATGGGTTGTCCCTTCTTGCTGTTCCAGTGGCCGGTGGGTGGCACTCACTCATTCATGGCCAAGAGTTGTGGTGACGACATGACGAAGGCGAATTCTCTTCGACGACCTTCCTCGGATAGCTGCTTTCTTCGAACCAGAGCCATGGGGCCCGGCCACCGTTTCCGTCCGTATGGGAGGTCCCTGGTCGTTCGTCCAGGGCGTTAGCAGCAGCGTTCTCGGCACCTTGGCCGGTACCTACACGCTATTTGGAACGACCGACAAGGTGAAGCAGGCCCAGGCCATTCACGGCATGGCTACCCTCGCAGGCGCCGGCCTTACCACTTACGCCGTCGTTAACCGCGGATTAAAGACACCTCAAAGACTGACATCGACTCCGTCCTCACCGTCGGGCGGGGCCGTGAAATCGGTGGTCCACTACGACGAGTGGGGCCGCGACCCTGCCTACGCTTCGGGCGCCGTTTCCTTCGATGTGGCCGGTCTCTTCATCCCCGGCGGCGTCGGCGTGGGAGCGAAAGTGGGAGGTGTCGCCGGGCATGCCGGCGTGGCCGGTGCACGGACCGGGCGCCTGCTCGGGGAGGCAGGAACGGCCGGACGCTGGGCCGGGAAATTGGGAGAGATCCCCGCAAAAGCACACGCAGCGCTGAACGGCGTGTCGGTGCGGGCCTGGGAAAACACCGTAAGACCCGCGCTGGATAACCTGGCCGGAGCTCTCAGCCGGCTGGATGAAGGAACAGCCCCTTGCCAATGGGGGTACGGGCGGTGGCAACGATGGCTGCTCTGGTCATTGGTGGTCCTCAATATAAGGCGGCCTTTGACGTATGCGGGGCAGCCGGGAGTGGGCACCGTGCCCCGGGTTCAGGCGGGCGGGGCCTCGTAGAGCCGGGAGACGACCTCGGCGACACAGCCTGGCTTCTTCGCCTCCCCGTTGAGCTCCTGTTCGACGGTGACCTGGACCGTTGACTGTGCCCAGTTGTCCTCGCGGTCAAGCGCCACCAGTTTGATCCGGCCACGCACGCGCGAGCCGACCAAGACCGGGGCCGGGTACCGGACCTTGTTCGATCCGTAATTCACGCCCATGGACAGCCCGTCGATGCGGTACGAATCGAAAAGGAACCCGGAGACCAGCGAGAGCGTCAGGTAACCGTGCACGAGCGTGGTGCCAAACGGGCCCGAGGCCGCACGCTCGGTGTCGACGTGGATCCACTGGTGGTCATTGGTCACCTTTGCGAAGGCATTGATGTCTTCCTGGGTGATGGTGCGCCATTCGGTGACGCCGATTTCCTCACCCACACACTGTGCGAAGTCGTCGATGCCGTTGAAGATCCTCATGCCTTCGGGCCACCTGCCACGTACAGCACCTGGCCGGAAACGAACCCGGCGTTCTCGGAGGCAAAGAAGGACACGGCGTTGGCGATGTCCGCGGGCTTTCCGGTGCGGCGCACCGGAATCGCTGCGGCTGCCTTGGCAGTGAAGTCCTCGAAGGTGATGCCCATGCGCTCGGCCGTGGAGGCGGTCATCTCGGTTTCGATGAAGCCAGGGGCGATCGCGTTGGCGGTCACGCCGAAGGGGCCAAGTTCCAGGGCAAGGGTCTTGGTGAAGCCCTGCAGCCCGGCCTTGGCCGCCGAGTAGTTGGCCTGGCCGCGGTTGCCCAGGGCCGAGGTGCTGGAGAGGTTGACGATGCGGCCCCACTTGGCCTCGACCATGTGCTTCTGGGCGGCGCGGGCGACGAGGAAGGATCCGCGCAGGTGCACGTTCATGACCAGGTCCCAGTCGGAGACTGTCATCTTGAAGAGCAGGTTGTCTCGGATGATGCCTGCGTTGTTGACCACCACGACCGGAGGGCCCAGCTCGTCTGCGGTGCTGGCGACGGCGGCCTCGACGGCGGTTTCGTCCGAGATGTCCGCGACGATGCCGATGGCCCGGTGGCCGGCTGCGGTCAGCTCGGCGGTGAGGGCTTCAAGCCCGGCCTTGTCGAGGTCAATCGCTGCGATGTTGAATCCGTCGGACGCCAGGCGCCGGGCAATTTCGGCGCCGATGCCGCGTCCTGCCCCGGTGACCAGCGCCGTGCGTTGTTGTTCAGTCATTATGAAACCTGTTTCCTTACTTTTGGGTGAAGTCGATGCCTGTCCCTGGCCGCCTAGCGGTACGTGACCCAGGAGCGGGGAAGATGGCCATGGTCGTTGAATGTCACCATCGTCTTCCCGGATGAACCGGTGACGATCTTGGTGACACCGGAATTTACGGTGACCCGGTTGAGTGCGAGCCATTGTGGAAAGCCGCCGTTGACAAGCCGTGTCGCTGCCCAGGCAATGGCGCCTGAGCTCGAGACGACCACTGCGTCCCGACCCGATCCGAGCCCTTCGACTGCGTCGTCGAGGGCCGTGTCGATCCGCTGGGTGAACGCAGAGAAAGACTCCAGGTAGTCGGCGTCGTGGTTGTTGGAGGCCCAGCGGGCAGAGGCTTTCTCGAGCAGTCGCTGGAAGGCCCGGGAGTCGGTTTTGGCGCTGGGGTCTTCCTCCGGATAGGCGTTCAGCAGGTCGGATGCATTGAATTCGTCCCAGCTCGGATCGACGACGGGGGTCGTGTCCCAGCCGGCAGCCTCGATGAGTCCCTGTGCCGTCTGCCGCTGGCGTTTCATACCGCCGCTGACGATGCGGGTCGGAGTTGTACCAGCCCGCATCAAGTAAGTGCCGAGGGCTTGACTCTGGTCTTTGCCGCGTGCCGACAGCCGGTCGTAGTCCTCGGTGCCGAATGATGCTTGTCCGTGCCGGACCAAATAGAGAACACTCACAGTCCCGACCGTAGCCAACGTGGCGGCCGGGAACCATCCCTTGTTGGCTATCGGGGTGCCAGCAGGATGCTTGCGCTACCCGTGGAGCGCCCCGGGATCCTCGGTGTCCGCGTTGTCTTTGAGGCCCATCAGTAGAGCCAGAGCGGTCCGGATGACCGGAAACTCGTCGCTGGACCGCCAGGCAGTCGCAGGTCAACATCCGGCGAGGACTCGGTGAGCCGCGCGAACGTCACCTGGCGGCAGAGTACCTGGCCGACGGCATCAGGGTGAACTGTGTCATTCCGGGAACGGCTGACACCGCGTGGATTGGCCGTCTGCTCGCTTCCGCGGTGAATCCCGCTGCTGAGCGAGCCGCCTTGGAATCCCGGCAGCCGCATGGCCGGCTTGCGGGCTTCCGGGACCGGGATTGCCAGGCAGGCACGTCAGTGGGTATCAGCCTGCCGTAGATCCGTGGCGGTCTGCCCGCTCACGTGTACTTCTTCTTTGGGTTGATCGGGAACAGCCAGCCTGCGCAGGCCAATCGGTGCCAGGATCATCATCACGCTTGCGGCCAGCAGGCTCACCCAACCGGCAGAATAGCCCCACTGGTCGGCCAGCAGTCCGAAAAGCACCGGACCTGCGGCGAAGCCGGTGAACAACCCCATGGAGATCCGTCCCGTAGCTGCGCCGGCCTGGGACCCGGGGACCAGGCGCATGACCACCGTGAGCAGGATGACCATGGCGGCGGTTCCGGACAAACCGTAGAGCGCGGTTCCTGTCCACATGAGGACCTGTGTTCCCCATAGCGATGAACCGGCCACCAGCCCTACGGCCACGGCGCTGAAGACCGCGATCAAGGCCAGCGGCACCCCGGGGGCCCTGAACCGCTCCGTCAGCCGGCCCCAGACCAACCGTGACACCAGGCCGCTCACCCCCAGCACCACACCGCACACGGCGGCGATTTCGGGCCGCAGGTGGAGGCCCTCGAAGGCGAAGAGCGGCAGGTAAGTGGCCAAGGTCTGGTACTGGACGCCGGAGAGGAAGGCGTAGGCCACGAGCCACGCGAGTCCTACCGCCTTGACGTGGCGCGGCCGGTTCCGGGACGCGCGTGTTGGAGCGGTGCATTGGGGACGGACGTGGAGGTAGTGCAGGGCCGCCCAGAGCGACAGTACGGTGACCACGGCGCCCACCAGGAACCCTGCCTGCCAGGACACCAGTGTGGCAGCCAGCGGGTAGGCCAGGCTGGTGAACACCTGGATGAGCTGGACGCCGGTTTGTTTCACTCCCACCAGCATGCCGCGGCGGCCCGGCTTGACCCGCAAGGCCACCATGCCATTGGTCAGCGGATTGGCCAGGCCAAGGGCCGCTCCGCCAAAGACGGCACTGACCCACAGGCCGGTCATGAACTGCGACAGGGCCGCTGTGACCATGGCGCACAGCCCGAAGCCGTGGAGCAACAGGATGCCGGTGCGCTGAGAAAAACGGTCGGCGGCCCAGCCGAGCGGCGTGGACAGGAGCGCGGCGGCGGTACAAGCCACCACGGCGAAGGAGCCGAATTCCAGGCGCGTCAGGTTGAGGTCCCGTGCCAGCAAAGGACCCAGGGCGCTCACGCCCGTGGTGAGTAGCGGGCCGATCCCCGTGGCCAGGGTCAGGACCGCGCCGAGGCTCATCAGGCCCGGGGTGGCGGATCTTGCAACAGCGGTCGTCACGGTCGGATTCTCCTCAGTATGTGGCAGGACGGCAGGCCCGTTTGCCGTAGCGGCTGGGGTCCCAGCGCGGAGCCACGGTGACATGGCCTGATCAGGCGGCAGCCTCAAGCTGTGCCATCACCCGCACCGAGTCACGGTCTGGATTGACCAGGATCATGGCCAGGACCGCGCCGACGATCGCAGCGATACCGAATATTTGGAAGGATTGTGCGTATCCGACGGCGGGTGAAACCGCCTGGTCCACGATCATCCCGGTCAATGGCGGAGCTACGATGCCGCCAATTGCCATCAAGGCAAGGAACATGCCCAGCGAACCCGCCACTTGGTTCTTGGGACAGATCTGTGAAATGGCTGCGTTCATGATCGGAGCGAGGATGCAGCCGATTCCGTAGCCGATTGAGACAACTGCGACGACGATGTTCGGTGTGCCGATGTAGGGCAGCACTGCCATCGACACGCCGCACACAAGGAGTCCTGCTGCCGGGACGATTCCCCTCATGACCCTCGAGCTCACGCCCCGGCTCATGTACCGGTCACTGAGGTACGTACTGCCGAACATAGCGATCATTGCTGCCATGCTGGGGAATCCGAACATGGCTCCAGCCTGGAGGCGGGTGAAACCGAGTCCGACTTCGAAGTACGAGGGCAGCCACGTGAGGACAACGGTCAACAGCGCGTACATGGGGATTACAGCTGCGAGTGCACCCAGGAAAGTCCCCGTGCGGAAGATCGACATCCATGGAACAGCGGGAGCTGGGGTAGTGGCCGAACCCTTGACACCTGGAATCCGGACTTCGCCGTAGGGTCCCGGTCGCCAGGTGAAATACCACAGCACGCACCAGCCCAGGCCAACAACCAGCATGGCGACGAAGGCGGAATGCCAGCCGAATTGCACGATGAGGAAGGCCAGCGCCGGGGCAACTGCGATCTTTGCCAGCGAACTTGAGGAGGCGATGAACGCTCCGGGCATGGAGCGCTTCTCCATGGGATGCCATGAATACACAGCCGTATGGATGAGGGCGCCGGATGGACCCTCTGTCAGGCCGAGCAGGAAGCGGCTGACCAGGAGAACCACGAAACTGCCGGCGACGATCATGGGGACCATGCAGGCCGCCCAAATGACGGCCAATGCCATCAGGGACCACCTAAGAGTGGCCCACTTGTTGACGAGTCCGGCAAAGAACCCCCCGGCCGAGAACGCGAAGAAGAACACGCTCGCGGTCAGCCCGATTTGGGCTGATGTGAGCCCGAATTCCTCTTTAAGGGGTTGGGCGACAAGTCCGAGCAGGATCTTGTCGCTGTAGTTAACGGTGTACAGCAAAACCAATACTGATGTCAGGCCCCACGCTTTTGCGCGTGACTCTTGACCCGGCGGCGTCATTGTTTCTGGCATTGCTTGCCGTGTGGTGACTTTGGACATGTCATTACCCTTCTATTGTTGCGCATCTTCGCCCAACAGCACGGGACGGCTGACGGTCTTGCAATATCCGGATATCCACTCGCCAAATGTCGAGTCTGTCGTCGACGTGAATCATGACGCGGCCTCTTCCCGTTGTCAGGTGGATCCAGATGATGGTGCCATCCGGGCTGACGTCATCGACCCACCCGGAATCTACTTCCCGCCCCTCCCGGCGCAACTCGACGAACTCCGCTCGCCACAAGTACTTCCACCGCGTCATCAGGTAGGGATCGAGTCGCCTCAACGGCTGTTTGAATCCGCGGCTTGGAACAATCTGCATCAGGCCGGTTATCGGAAGGCGGGAAGGCCGGTGAGTTTTTGGCCCAGGATGAGGGTGTGGATTTCGTCGGTGCCCTCGTAGGTGCGCACGGATTCGAGGTTGTTCGCGTGGCGCAGTGGTGAGTAGTCCAGCGTGATGCCGTTGCCGCCGAGGATGGTGCGGGCCTCGCGGGCAATTTTGATGGCTTCCCGGCAGTTGTTCAGTTTGCCGACTGAGATCTGGTCCGGCTGCAGGGTGCCGGCATCCTTCTTGCGGCCCAGGTGCAGGGCGAGCAGGAAGCCCTTGTTGATTTCAAGGGCCATGTCCACCAGTTTCAGCTGGGTCAGCTGGTATCCGGCCAGGGGTTTGTCGAACTGCATCCGTCCCTTGGAGTAGTCGAGGGCGGCCTCGAAGGCGTCGCGGGCCGCGCCCATGGCGCCCCAGATGATCCCGTAGCGGGCCTCATTCAGGCAGGAGAAAGGGCCTTTGAGCCCGACGACGTTCGGCAGCACCGCGGATCCGGGCAGGCGGACATCGGTGAGTTCGATATCGCACTGGATGGAGGAGCGCATGGACAGCTTCGGTCCGATCGGGGTGGCGGTGAATCCCGGGGTCGTCGTGGGCACCACGAAGCCGCGCACGCCTTCGTCGGATTGGGCCCAGACGATCGCGACCTGGGCCACGGAGGCCAACCCGATCCAGCGCTTGGAGCCGTTGAGTACCCAGTCACCGCCGTCGCGGCGGGCAAAGGTGGTCATCGAGGACGGGTCCGAGCCCGCAGTGGGCTCGGTCAGGGCGAAGCAGCCGATCGCCTCGCCGGCAGCCATTGCCGGCAGCCATTCCTGTTTCTGTTCCTCGGAGCCGTGCTTGTAGATGGCGCTCATTGCCAGCGAACCCTGCACGGACACGAGGGTCCGCACCCCCGAGTCCCCGGCTTCCAGCTCCGCGCCTGCCAAGCCGTAGTCCACGGCGGAACGGCCGGCACAGCCGTAGCCTGTCAGATGCATGCCCAGCAGGCCCAGCCTGGCCAGTTCCGGGACGATCTCCAATGGGAAGTGGGCCTTGTCATACCAGCCGGCGATGTTCGGCTTGACTTCGCTGTCAACGAAGGACCGTACGGAATCGCGCAGCGCACGCTCTTCTGCGGTGAGCAGGGAATCAAAATCGATCAGATCGCTGATATCGGACATTTATGGCCTTTCACGGTGGTGGTGGTGTGTTCGGGGAACGCCGGTGTGTCTTGGTCCGCATTTCCCGGATGAGGACCGGGGGCCCGGTCAACTCCAGTCGTAGAAGCCTTTGCCGGTCTTGCGTCCGAGCTCACCGGCAGCGACCTTGTCACGAAGGATCTGCGGCGGTGCGAAACGTTCGCCGAGGGTTGACCGCAGGTACTCGGCAATGCCGAGGCGCACGTCAAGCCCAACGATGTCGGTGGTCCGGAGCGGCCCTACCGGGTGCTTGTAGCCCAGGACCATGGCGTTGTCGATGTCCTCGGCGCTGGCCACTTCCTCTTCGACCATCCGCATCGCCTCCAGCGCGATCGCGACACCGAGGCGGGAAGACGCAAAGCCGGGCGCATCCTTGACTACGACGGCGGTTTTACCCAGTCCCGCCACCCACTGTTTTGCTGCGGTGAGGGTCTCTTCGGCGGTCTTTTCACCTACGACCACCTCGATGAGCGTGGAGGCGGGGACAGGGTTGAAGAAGTGTAAGCCCAGGAACAACTCAGGCTTGGGCAGCGCCTCGGCGAGCCTGCTGACCGAGAGGGACGACGTGTTGGTGGCCAGATAGGCGTCCGGGGAAAGGTGTTCCGCCACGGCGCTGAGTGCAGTTGCCTTCAGCCTTCCGTCCTCGGGAACTGCCTCGACGACGAGGTCGCAGGAGGCGAAGGAGGCGTAGTCGGTACTCGTTTCGAACCTCGTCAGGACTTCGCCGCGGTCCCCGGACACGGCACCGCGGTCAAACGATGCCGCAACGGATGCGGCGACCCGCTCCTGGGCGCCGCGGGCGGAGTCGTCGTCGCGTTCGACGACGATGACTTTCGAGCCCTTAAGGAGGAAGGCATGGGCGATGCCGGCGCCCATGCGGCCGCCGCCCAGTACGCCGATGGTGGCCGGGAGGAGTCCGGCCGGGTTGGCGAAGGATGCTTCGTTGGTGTTTGTCATTGCTGCTTCTTCCTGTCCAGGAACTGCTGCATGCGGTCGAATTTGGCCGCGGATTCGAAGAGTAGGCCCTGGGCAAGGTTGTCGATCAGTGGGTGGATTTCGCGCGGACTGTGGAACACAGCCTTCGTCACGCGAACTGCGAGGGGGTCCTGCCCGGCGATGCGGTCGGCCAGGGCATGGGCCGCATCGAGGAGATTCCCAGGGTCAACGAGCTCTGTGATCAGACCCGCGCTGAGGCATTCGTCGCCTGTCAGCGTGCGTCCGGCGAAGAGAATTTCCTTGGCCAGGGGTTCCCCGACGAGCTCGCGAAGCCGCCAGGTGGCCCCGGCAGCGGCCATGATGCCCAGCCCGGTTTCCGGGTTTCCCATGCGCAGGCCGGCGGTCCCGATCCGGAAATCGGCGGCGTAGGCGAGTTCGGCGCCCCCACCGAGGGCGTAGCCGTCCAAGGCCGCGATGACGGGCATGGGGAGTTTCGCGATCCGGTCAAACACGCCGGAGTTGATCCCCAACAGGGCGTCATCCCGACGGCGTTCGCGCAACTGGGCGATATCCGCACCGGAGGCAAAAATTGCCTTTGCTCCGGTCGCCGGATCCGCTGGCGTGCCCGAGAGGATGAGGATTTTGGGGGTCGCCTCAAGGTGGGCACAGACGGCGTGCAGTTCGGTACCCATGGCGGCGTCGATGGCGTTGCGCACCTCGGGGCGGTTCAGCCGGACCACCAAACGGTCCTCGCGTTCCTCGACTTGCAGCGTCACGAAAGCCGGGGCATCCGAAGCCGTCCCGGCGTCGTTCACTACAGCAGTCATCACACGCCTTCCAACAGGAGGGCGGTGCCCTGGCCGAGGCCGACGCACATCGTGGCGAGACCGAGCTTGCGGCCTTCCCGGGCCAGTTCACGTTCCATGCGCCCGAGCAGGGTCACCACAAGCCGGGACCCGGAGGAGCCGAGCGGGTGGCCGAGGGCGATGGCGCCGCCGTCGGAATTTACGATGTCTTCCTCCAGCTTGAGCTCCCGCATGACGGCCAGCGACTGCGAGGCGAAGGCCTCGTTGAGTTCAACGGCACCTAGGTCACTGACCGAGAGGCGGGCGCGCTCCAAAACCTTGCGCGTCGCAGGAACGGGGCCGATCCCCATGATCTCCGGAGACACCCCGGCCGAGTTGCCTTCAAGGATCCGAGCCCGCGGCGTCAGGCCGTACTTCTGGACGGCTGCTTCGGAGGCAACGATGATGGCGGACGCGCCGTCGTTGAGGGACGAGGCGTTGCCGGCGGTGACCACGGAGCCTCCCCTGACCACCGGGCGCAGTCCGGCGAGCACGTCCAGCGTGGTTCCGGCCCGGGGGCCTTCGTCGGTGTCCACAATTGTCACGGCGCCCTTGCGGCCTGCAACGGTCACGGGCACGATTTCACCGGCAAAGCGGCCGGCGCCGATCGCGGCAAGTGCCCGTTCATGGGATCGGACGGCAAAGGCGTCACAGTCATCCCGGGACGTGCCGAACACCCGGGCGACTTCCTCGGCGGTCTCCGGCATGGAGAACGCGGCCTTGCCGTCACGGGAGTGCTGCCCGGAGAGGAACGCGGGGTTGGTGAACCGCCAGCCGATGGAGGTGTCGAACATGGCTCCCGGCTTGGCGAAGGCCTTGTCCGGCTTTTCCATGACCCACGGGGCACGGCTCATGGACTCAACCCCGCCGGCGACGACGATGTCCGCGGCGCCGGATTTGACCATGTGGCTCGCCATGATGATGGCGGACAGTCCGGAGGCGCACAGGCGGTTGACGGTGATCCCGGGAACGCTGTCCGGGTAGCCCGCGAGCAGCCAGGCCATCCGGGCGACGTTGCGGTTTTCCTCGCCGGCGCCGTTGGCGTTGCCCAGGATGACCTCGTCCACGGTGGCCGGGTCAATGCCGGCGCGCTCGACGGCGGCCCTTACGGTCAGCGCCGCGAGGTCGTCCGGCCGGACGGAGGAGAGGGCGCCGCCGTAGCGGCCCACGGGCGTGCGGGCGCCGCCAATCAGAAAGGCCTCAGCCATGTCTTTACCATTCCTTTGTTCGTGTCACTGTTTGTTCTGTCGCGATCCGCGGTGACGGTCCGGGACGTTCAGTTGAAGGCGGAGATGCCGGTGATGTCCCGGCCCACGATGAGTGCCTGCATGGAGTCGGTACCCTCATAGGTGGAGACAACCTCCATGTCGGTCATGTGGCGGATGACGTGGTTCTCCAGGAGCAGTCCGTTGCCGCCCAGCAGGTCACGTGCCTCGTTGCAGATCCACTTGCCCTTCTGGGCGGTGGCCATCTTGACCATCGAGGCCTGGGCGTTGGTGAGCTGGCCCCGGTCCGCGAGTTCGGCCATGCGGGTGCACAGCAGCTGCATGGTGGTGAGCTCGCTGAGCATGTTCGCCAGCCGGGATTGCACCAGCTGGTAGGAGGCGATGGGTTTGCCGAACTGGTGGCGGGTTCGGGCGTAGTCCGAGGCAATCTCGAAGACAGCCATGGCGTGACCCACGGCCTCCCAGGCTGCACCGCCACGGGTTGCCTGGAGCACGCGGGACACGTCGCGGAAGGAGTGGCACCCTTCCAGCCGGCTGCTGGCGGGAAGGCGCATCTCCTCGATAACGATGTCGGCCTGGAGGATGGCGCGTTTGCCCACCTTCCCGGTGATGACGGTGGGGGAGTACCCGGCGGGGTATCGGCCGTCGTCGTCCTTTTCGACGACGAACGCGTTGACGTTTCCGTCTTCCGTGTTCCGGGCAAACAGGACAATGACGTCCGCCACATGCCCGTTGCCGATCCAGCGCTTGTGGCCGTTCAGGACCCAGTGGTCCCCGTCGCGGCGGGCCTGGGTCCCCAGGGCAACGGAGTCCGAGCCATGGTCGGGTTCGGTCAGCGCGAAGGCTCCAGTCTTGTTGATGCGTGCCAGGGCCGGAAGCCAGCGTTCCTTTTGCTCGTTGCTGCCGAGAATGTTCAGAGCCCCCATGCACAGATTGGAGTGGACGCCGAGGAAGGTGTTGAGGCTGCCGTCCGCCCGGGCCATCTCCCGGGCCACCATGCCGGCGGCCTTGCGGCTCATTCCCGGGCAGCCGTAGCCCTGGATCGTCGTTCCGATGATGCCCAGTTCCGCCAGCGGCGGCAGGAGTTCGGTGGGAAACTCGGCCTTCTCCCAGTAGTCGTTAATAACGGGCAAGACGCGCTGCTCGGCGAAGTCGCGCACCTTGTCCCGGATTGCGGCCTCTTCCAGAGTGAGGTCGTCATCCAGCCGGAAGTAGTCAGAGGTTGCTGTCTGACGGTCCACTGCGGTGGTCATGATTGAACTTCCCGTTCTTGAACTTGATTGAACTGCCGTGATGCTGTGGTGAGGGCTGCTTCCGGGGGTGACCTATCTCGTCCACTTCGTCACGAGCTTTTGCAGGCCCGAAATGGAAACGTCAAGAACCATCGAGAGCAGGCCCATGGCCAGCAGGATGGCGAAGGTCTCCGCGACCTGGAAGTTGTTGGTCACAACGACCAGTCGCTGTCCCAGGCCGGTGTAGGCGCCGACCATTTCTGACACGACCGCACCGAGTACCGAATAGACGGCGCCAAGCCGCAAACCGCCAACAATGGAAGGCAGCGCCGAGGGCAACTCAATCTTGAAGAAACGCTGCCTCCGCGTCATGCCCAACGACTTGGTCAACTGTTTAATGTCGTGGTCGATGCTCTGCAAGGCACCCATGGTGCTGGTCATCAGGACGAAGAACACGACGCTGAAGGCAACAAGTGCCTTCGGGCCGAATCCCAGGCCGAACCAGAGGATGAAGATGGGTGCCAGCGCCGGGCGCGGAAGGCTGTTCATCAGGGTCAGGAAAGGCCTGGCCGCGACATGCAGAACCTCGACGCGGGCGAAGACGACGCCGGCCAGGATGCCCAGGACGGTACCGGCGATCAGCCCGGCCATCGCGCCACTGAACGTCGCGGACACATCAACCCAGAAGGTGTCATCCGCCAACTGCTTGATGAAGGATGTCCCGACATCAACGGGGGTGGATACCAGCGTCGGATCCATGATCCCCTGGCCGGTCACAAAGGCCCAGCTGAAGACGAAGACGGCGAGCGCGCCGATTCTCAGGGTCCAGACGCCCAGTTGCCGGTTGATACGTGACCGGCGCCGTTCCGCGAGGATCGTGTGGTCGTTGTAGGCCGGCGCTGCTTCGGAGGCGACACACGTGCCCGCCTTAGCGATCGTTTCCATGTTAAACCCTTCCCCTGCGGTCTTCGGTAGTGCTGGATGAATCACGCATTGCGCGGTTCGCGGACGAGCTTTGCATCGAGCGGCGACGAGGTGTGCGGTCCGCCGGTGACCTGCAGGACCGTTCCGGTGATGAAGCTCGACGCGTCGGAGCACAGGTACAGGCACGCGTCGGCGACTTCCTCCGGCAACCCCACACGCCCGAGGGCCAGGAATTCGCCGAACGTCTTCTCGGTCTCCGGCGAGGCAAATCGGGAAGCCGGCGTCAGGGTGGCGCCGGGTTCGACGCAGTTCACGCGGACGCCGCGGTCGGCCCATTCCCAGGACATCGTCTTGGTCAGCGAGGCAAGTCCCGCCTTGGCGGCTGCATACGCGCCGCGCATCGGGTGGGCGTGGTTCGCCGAACCGGAGCCGACGTTGATGATGCTTCCGCCGCCCTGAAGCTCGAACACCGGAAGGCAGGCGACGGCTGTGTGGAACGCACCGCTCAGGTTCGTGCCGATCGTTGCATTCCACGCATTGACGGAAAGGTCCTCCAAGCGCGAGGCGAAGTTGCCCCCGGCATTGTTGATCAGGATGTCGATCCGGCCGAACTCATCAAGGGCGGCCCGGACAAGGGCATCGGCGGTCTCGGGTTCCCGGATGTTTCCGGTGACCACGATCGCCTTTCGTCCGAGCCCCTGGATTTGCGCGGCCTTGGCCTGCAGGGTTTCGGCCTTGCGTCCGTGCAGGATCAAATCCGCGCCGGCTGCGGCGAACTTGTCGGCAAGGGCCGAACCGATGCCGCCGGAAGCGCCCGTCACGATGACGACCTGGCCCGTGAAATCGAAGCTGGTCTGACCCGACTTTTTGCTGCTGGTGGTGACTGTGTTCGTCATCTGACGTCCTCCTGATTGATGCCCCGGTGGGTGCCGCTGATGCACGCACGGCGGGCTCTCTTGGCATTGGTGCGTTTGAGAAAGCCTCCTTCCAATCCGGGCCCGGGGCAATGATCGAATCGCTATCGAGGCGATAGCCACGGATCGGGCCTGTTTTTCTTGACTCTGTTGCCAAGGTGATCAACGATTCATTGACCAGTGGGTGACGTGCACCACAGGATCCGCCTTCCGGTTTCCTTGTGTTCATTGCTGTCCAGCGTGATCATCCTTGGTGCCGGCTCAGCAATCGCCAGCCAACGAAGACTGCCAAACGGGTCGGCCCCGAAAATAAACGACTGGAGCGACAATGCCCAATACAACCCTCCGCTCAATCAGTGATAGTGAGACTCCTATGAATGGACTGGCCGAAAAGACGGCGCAGCCCACCGCAGCCAAGGGGGTTTCTGTCGAGTTCGAGAACGTGAACCACAGCTTCCTTCACGGCAATCGGCCGGTGCGGGTGTTGGACAACTTCAACCTGCGCATCGAGCCTTCGGAGTTTGTCAGCATCGTCGGCCCGTCGGGCTGCGGCAAGACGACGGCCCTCGGCATGGTGGGCAACCTCTTGAAGCCACGCAGCGGTACGGTCCGCATTGACGGCGCCGAAGTGCGCCCCGGAAGCAACGATGCCGCGTTCCTCTTCGCCCGCGACGCGCTGCTGCCCTGGCGTCGGGTCCGCAGCAACGTCGAGCTCGGTATGGAAATTCGCGGAGTTCCCAAGGAAGAGCGCCGCGAACGCGCCGAGGCCTGGCTGCGCCGGGTCCGTCTGCACGACTTTGCCGACTCCGATGTCCTCCACCTCTCACAAGGCATGCGCCAACGTGTAGCGATCGCACGGACCTTGGTGCAGAATCCCAAAGTTCTACTCATGGACGAGCCGTTCGCGGCCCTTGACGCACAGACCCGCGCGATCCAGCAAGAGGAGTTCACCCAGCTCTGGGAAGCTGAGCGCCCCACGGTCATATTCGTAACCCACGACCTTGAGGAAGCCATCCTGCTCAGCGACCGCGTTATCCTGATGGCCAGCCGGCCCGGCCGCATGGTGGTTGACATGAAGATCGAGCTGGAGCGGCCGCGGCGCCAGGAGATGCGTCGGGACTCCGATCTGTTCAAGTCCTATTTCCACGACATGTCCGATCGGCTTCGAAGCGAAGTTGAACTCGCCGAACAGCGCATCAGGGAGGAGAGCCAGAATGGCTGAGGCCCTGCAGAAGATTGCCGGCGCCGATGGCGCCACTGTCGCCTATCGCCAGTATGGCGAAGGCCCGCGTCTTATCACCTGCCTGCACTCATTGGCGTTGGACGGATCGTGGTACGCACCCTTGGCCGAGGCGCTTGGTGACGAATATCGCCTGCTCGCACCGGACTTCCGCGGACATGGAGAAAGCGGGCGCGGCGAATCCGCCCCCACGCTGGGACTCGTTGCCCGGGACATCGCCGCCATCTGGGATGCCGAAGATATCAAGAGTTCCGTGGTGCTGGGCATCTCGCTGGGCGGCATGGTCGCCCAGGCTGTCACCGGCACCTTCCCCGACCGCGTCGACGCACAGATCCTGATGGCAACACGCGGAGCCTACGACGAAGCAGCCACCCGCGGAACACTGGCGCGCGCTGCCGAGGTCCGGGCCCCGAACGGGCTCGAAAAGGCCGAGGAAATGACAATGCGCCGCTGGTTTGGCGACGGTTCCCGAAATACCGCGGACCCCCTGGTTCGACAGGCCCGCGCACAATTCCTCGGGGCCGGCGGCAACACGATCGCCGAGTATTTCGAAGCCATGACCCAGGTTGGTGACTTCCATCCGGACTCGCCACCGCCAACCCTCGTCATCGGCGGCGATGACGACCAGAGCACCCCTCGTGCGGTGATCGAACAGCTTGCCGCCTCACTCGCCGGTGCCGAACTGCGCTTTGCAAAGGGCGGACATCTCGTCGCCTTCGTAAATCCACACGAGGTCGCCGCAACCGTGCGGCCCTTTCTCGACAGCCTGGATTGCTGGACCCAATAACGGCCCACCAGCACACTGATCCACATAAACTGCTTAACGGAGACAACATGAATAAAACCCTCGATCGCGTGATGACAGAGATGAGCGAAGAAGCTCTTCGCACGCATCTGGAATCAGCCCAAGTCCCCGCGCTCGTCATGCTGACGGCCCACGTCACCGGCGATGCCACTGTGCTGCGCGAGGAATGGCGACCGAACCTGAAGACGCTCCCGCTCAGTGGCCTGGATCCGGCAACCGAGGCGGAGGCCCGCGCCCATTGCTTCGAACTGCTCGCGCCTTTCCTTCCCACCCAGAACGAATGGGCGGCGGTCCCCGACGAGTCGTTGCGGCAAAAGCTTGCCACCTGGCTGATGGGCGGGGAGAACGAAGACGCCCAGGCAATGGCCGCGGTCGCGTTTACCCCCAACAACGTGGACCCGCGCAAGCCGGACTGGACGTTGGATTCGGTGGCCCCGGACAGCGCTTTAAACGCCGTGGTGATCGGTGCCGGGTTCTCCGGCCTGCTTGCCGGGCTGAGGCTGAAGCAGGCGGGTGTGCCGTTCAGGATCATCGAGAAGAGTGCCGACGTGGGCGGCACCTGGTGGGAAAACACCTACCCTGACTGCCGCACGGACGTCCGCAGCCATATCTATACGTACTCCTTCGTGCAGCACGACTGGGAAACGCACTATGGCCGCCAGGAAAAGATCCACGGCTATTTGCACCAGTTCGCCGCCGACAACGGCCTGCTCGAGCACATGGTCTTCGGCACGGAGGTCACGGCCACCCGCTGGGACGAGGAAACCGGAACCTGGACCCTTGAAACCAAGACCGACCAGGGCGTCGGTGAAACCATAGAATCCAACATTGTGGTCAGCGCCGTGGGCCAGCTCAACCGGCCCTCGATCCCCAACCTCCAGGGCCTGGATTCCTTCAACGGCCCGGTGGTGCACTCCGCGCAGTGGGACCACGGGATCGACTTCACCGGCAAGCGCGTGGTCGTCATTGGGACAGGTGCCAGCGCCCTGCAGTTCGCACCCGCCGTCGCGAAAGTCGCCGAGCAGGTCACCATCTTCCAGCGCAGCGCCCCTTGGCTGCGTCCCACCCCGGTGCTGCGCCAGGAGATCGAATACGGCGAACGCTGGCTGCTGAGCAACCTGAACCAGTACCGTGCCTACTACCGCTTCTCCATTTTCCTGCCCCGGCTCATCGGCAACCTGCCGGCCGCTACTGTGGACCCGGACTTCCCGCCGACCGAGGTCTCAGTCTCCGCCGCCAACGAGGCACTTCGCCAGGAGCTGACCGCATACCTGGAGGAGCAGGCCGGCGACGACGAGGAGCTGCGCAAGCAGATCATTCCCGACTACCCGCCGGCCGCCAAGCGGGTCATCTGCGACGACGGCACCTGGGTGAAGACGCTCAAGCGGGATAACGTCCGCTTAGTCAGCCAGGGCGTGAACCGCATCGACTCCGACGGGGTGTGGCTCGGCGACGAGCACGTCCCGGCCGACGTCATCCTGCTCGGCACCGGCTTCAAGGCCTCCGATTTCCTGCTGCCCATGTCCGTGGCGGGCATCGGTGGCAAGGACCTGCACGAGACCTGGGGCATCGACGCGAGCGCCTACTTGGGCGTGACACTGCCTGGCTACCCGAACTTCTTCTGCATGTATGGGCCCAACACCAACACCGTTGTCCACGGAAACCTGGTGTTCTTCCTCGAATGCCAGGCCCACTACATGATCGATGCGGTGAAGACGCTGGCCGCCGGCGGCCACCGCGCCATGTCCCTGCGCCCTGATGTGTTTGCCGAGTACGACAAGGAAATCACCGAAGCCAGCGCCAAGCGAACCTGGGGCTGGTCCAAGACCCACAGCTGGTACATGAACGCCGAGGGCCGATCCACCATCATGTGGCCGCTGCCGGCCCGCGAATACTTCGAACGCACCAGCCATGTGCGCACCGAAGACTACAACCTCGGCTGACCCGTTCCCCCCCTGTTACTTCCACCATCCGAACCACATCACCGGAGGCTCAATTGCTCACCGAGACAACATCGATCACCGAGGAAACGATTCTCGTCGCCAACCTCGAAACCCGCTACTTCGCCGGAGGCCCCGACGACGGCGTTCCCGTAGTTTTCCTTCATGACGGCGCCTGGGGCGGTGCCTCCGACGTGACCTGGAGTCACGTCCTTCCGCTCGCCGCGGAGAAGTTCCGCGTCATCGCCCCCGACTTCCTCGGCTACGGCGGATCGGCCAAGTCGATCCGCGTGGACGTCTCGCCGTTCGCTTTCCGCATCCGCCACGTCTTCTCGCTGCTCGATTCCCTGGGGATCACCGAGCCGGTGCACCTGGTCGGCAACTCCTTCGGCGGATCGATCGGCCTCCGTGCGCTGGCCGATGAGAGCTACCGCGGACGGATCGCCTCGGTCACCACGATCAACGGCACGGGCGGTCCGTGGAAGGCGCCGGACATGACCAGGATCGGCGACTTCGACGGCACCCGGGCCCGGCTGGAGGAGATCCTCGACATCCTCTGCGACGCTTCCGACGGCAAGGAAGCCCAGCTCGATGCCCGCTTTGGCTGGGCAACCGCGCCCGGGCACTTCACGGCCATGCGGGGACCGCACATGCCGGTACCCGAGGCATTGAAGGTTGTACGTCCGGCGGATCCCTACCCCGCACCGCTTCAGGGCGTCTCGACCCCCGTCCTGCTCGTGGAGTGCACCGGGGACACGCTGCTGGAAAGCGGCTGGTCTAAGAATCTCCAGGCGGCGCTGCCCAACGCACAGGCCGAATTGTTGCCGTACAAGCACTGCCCGAACATCACCCACCCGCACGAGACCTGGAACCTGATCGCCGCGTTCCTCGAATCGACCATCGAAGGCGGCAAGTAATGGCGGAAAACGGCTCCTCTCCGGCCCTTGTCCTCAGCGGCGGATCCTCCGGCATCGGCGAGGCGTTGGCCGCGGACCTGCGGAAGGATTGGGCGGTTACCTCCGTCTCCCGGTCCCTGCCCAGCAACCCCCTTGACGGGGTCAACTACGTTGCCGGCGATGTAGCCGGCGATGCCCCGCAGGCAGTGCGCGAGTCCCTGGCGGCGCAGGGCCGGACCAGCATCCATTCCCTCATCCACTGTGCGGGCGTCGGTGTGTTCGGCCCGTTCATGGAAATGCCCAAGGCCGAGTGGGAGCGTGCGCTGCTGCTGAACCTGCACGGCACCCTCAACTTCATCCAGGGTGTCGCTGACCTGGTGGAGGACGGCGGCAGGATCGTGCTCTTCTCCTCCGGCACCGTGTTCAAGGCCCCCGCCGGCGCGGCGGCCTACGCGGCCTCCAAGGCCGGCATCATCGGGTTCTCGCGCAGCCTCGCCGCTGAGATGGGCGCACGGAACATCACCGTCAATGTGGTCGCCCCCGGGCTGGTCATGACCCCGTTGGCGACCAAGCTCGCCGGCGGCGAGGAAGCCAACATTAACACCCGGGCCATCAAGCGGGCCGCAGTGGTGGAGGACTTCGTGGGCCCCACCCGGTTCTTCCTCTCACCCGGCGCCTCGTTCGTGACAGGGCAGACGCTGGTTGTCGACGGCGGCTCGATCCGTCGCTGACCCGCCCAACACTCCAGGCCGCCGGCCCCACACCCTTCCCGGGGGGTGGGGCCGGCGGTTTTTGGCGTGCCATGAAAGCACTTTGCCGTGCCTCTGCACACCCATGGCCCCCATGGAACGCACCCTCCCGGGTGGCGGACCGCCCGGGCCGGAGTGAATGCTCTGCAGACTCCTGCATCCTTGCCTGGACGCCCGGGTAACGCGAAATCCCGGCACGTGCCCCGTTGCCTGGGCGCGTGCCGGGATTCATAATCCAGGCGTTCATAGAATTGGACCCATGGGGGCGGCTGCCGCCCCCCGGCGGGGCCTGAGCCTGACTAGGACATGGGCGGGAAAAGCAGGGTCCCGGCCACCGCCACCGCCAGGATCACCAGCGTTGCCAGTGCCGCGAGCGCCAGCGATCGGCTGCCCGAGCCCATCAGTCCGCGGATGTGGACCCCGAGGCCGAGCCCGAACATGGCTGCGGCAAGCAGGAAGGTCTGGGCCATCTGGGCTGCTTCGAGCAGCTGGGCTGGCACCGTCCCCGTGGTGCGCAGCAGCATCGCCGCAATGAAGCCGACGACGAACAACGGCACCAGCGGGGGTGTCTTGGTACCCTCCACGGCGTGCTTCTTCCGCATGTAGATGCTCACCCCGGCCACGATGGGGGCGAGGGTGACGACGCGGGCCAGCTTCACGGTGACGGCCACGGCCAGGGCACTGGAGCTGACGGCTCCACCGGCGGCCACCACCTGGGCGACCTCGTGGATCGAGGCCCCGACGAGCATGCCGATGGATTCCTCGTCCATGCCAAACAGTGCGCCCACCGCGGGGACGATCGGGATCATCAGGGTACCGAAGAGGACCACCAGCCCGACGGCCGTGGCCACCTGGTCCTGCTTGGCCTTGGTGGCACCTTCCGCGGCGGCCACGGCCGCCGCACCGCAGATGGAGAACCCTGCGGCAATCAGCAGGCGCTGCGGCAAATCGATGCCCAGCGACTTGCCGATGAGCATCGTGGCCCCGAACGTCACGCCAACGCAGAGCACCACCACCAGCAACACTCCCGGTCCCAGTCCCAGGATGGTAGAGAGCGAAAGCTGCAGCCCCAGCAGCACGATGCCCGTGCGCAGCAGCTTCTTGGAGGACACTGTCACCCCGGGCATCAGGATCTCGGGGACGTGCAGCGTGTTGCGCCAGATCGCGCCGAGCAGGATGGCAATCAGCAGCGGGCTGGCCCCGGGCAGCAGTCTGGAGGCTGCCAAAGCGATTGCCCCGCCGATGATGCAGGCGGCGAGACCTGGAAGCAATTGGCGAAACTGCTGCGCAGAGGCCGCTCCCGGGGAGGATTCCTCAGCCTTGGGCAGGGAGACATTCCGCCGGGACTCTACTGATACATCGTTGTGTCGCATACAAACGAAGTTGTCATGCCGGACTCATCGCCGGTAGACACAGCCCGACCATCACGGACATATGATGTTGATATGGATGCCGCTTCGGGACAATCACCCGGGATAGAACACTGGATACAAATGTCTTCGCTCGCGCTGCTGGTCGGCATTGCCGACCACGGCAGTCTCAGCGCCGGCGCACGCTCCGTGGGCATGGCCCAATCGAACGCGACACGGGCCATGAAGACCCTGGAGCGACGCCTGGGATTCCCGCTGCTTGACCGGGCAACGACCGGTTCGAAACTCACGCAGGAGGGAGTGCTTACCGTCGAATGGGCGCGCGACGCGCTCCAGAGCCTCAACACCCTATGGACCGGGGCGCAGGCGCTGGCTGCCCCGGCGGACCGGGAATTCACGTTCGCGGCCAGCATGACGGTGGCCGAGCACCTCGCGCCGACGTGGATCGGCCGCTTGCACGAGGCCGATCCACGAATCAAGACCAGGCTGCGGGTCATGAATTCCCGCGAGGTAATTGCCGCCGTGCAGAACCGTGACGTTGCACTCGGGTTCGTCGAAACCCCGGATGTACCCCCGCACCTATCGTCCGCGACGGTATGGACCGACGCACTTGTGCTCATAGCCCCTCCCGGCCACCCCTGGGCCACCCGCCGGGAACCTGTCACCCTGCAGGAGTTGGCGGCAACACACTTGTTGGAACGGGAAGCCGGATCGGGGACCAGGGCCTTCCTCGACGAGCGCGTCGGTACAGCCAGGGCCACGCCGATCGTGGAGTTCAACAGCAACTCGGCGATCTGCCAATCGGTCTCGGCTGGCATGGGACCGGCGGTGCTGAGCCGGTTGGCCGTGGAAGGATCCCTCCGCATGGGCAGCTTCATTCAGGTGCCCCTGCGAGAGGGCAACCTGGTGCGGGACCTGCAGGCCATCTGGCAAGGTCCGGCCCCGACGGAAGGACCCGCAGCAATGCTGCTGGGCATCTGCGCGCAGGCACGGTCCGGCATCTGAGGGGCCACCCGGGAGCGACAGGAGAGTAGGGGACCGGCCCTGCCATGAGGCCCGACGGGGTGCCAAACTGATTTCATGCGGGACCGTAAGGTTCGAGTGCTTTGTGACCGGCGACTGAATCCCCCTGAAGATGTGATCAGGGTAACGTGGTCCTTCCTGGCAGATTTTGGCCGCGACAAATGAGGAGAACGTGCCATGAGATTTTCGCAACTGCGCTACCTGGAGGCAGCATTGCGGACCGGTTCGTTCCGGCAGGCTGCCAAAGAGCTTGATATCTCGCAGCCGACGATCACCAACCAGGTGCAGCGGCTCGAAGAGGACCTGGGCGTCATTCTGGTGACCCGCGGTGCCAAGGGAGTGCGTCCAACCTATGCGGCAGAAAGGATCCTGCCGCACGTGGTGGCGGCAGTACAAGCCGAGAGAATGCTGCGCGAGGAAGCCAGCGCCATCGGGGGCCTGAAGCTGGGCACCGTCCGGCTCGGCACGGTCCCAGCAGGATCCCAGACCATTCTTCCCAGAACGGTCAAACGGCTGTTGACCGAATTCCCCAATGTGCGCTTCGAAGTGGACGAGGGTCCATCGAAGCTGGTGGTTCGCGGCGTCCTCAGCGGCCACTTCGATGTTGGTTTGGTCACCCGTCTGCCCGGTATCGAACTGACTCCGGGCGAAGACGCCTTGCTGCACCACATCGATCTCACCACCGGTCGGCTGGTCCTGGCAGTGCCCGAGGACCACTGGCTTGCGGGCAAGGACGACTTCGAGCCCGCCGACCTGGAAGGGGAGGCACTGATTTTTCCCGCAGAGTCCAGCATCCTGCGTGTGGCCTTTGAGCGAATGCTGGAGGGCATTGAGTCCAGAGTCGTCTACACAACGCCCAACGCAGAGGCAGCACAAGCCATGGTGCGGGCCGGCGTCGGAATTTGTATGGCGAACACGCTGCTCGATTCGACCATTAGCGGAAACGGCGTCGCGCTCGTACCGCTTCCCTACGAATGGGCGCATGCCCGTACATCCGCCATCGTCAGGAAGGACGAGGCCAGGTCCTCGGCCGTGCAGGCGTTCCTTCGCCTCCTGCGGGAAGTGGCCAAGACCATCTAGCGGCCGTAGGGGGAGCGGCGCCCCGCCGGTCCCACGGCGGCTGGCGCCTTCCACGGTGCCCCCACCCGGCGCAGGTCCAAGGGGTTCCTTGCACCCGCCCGCCTGCAGCGTGATCCCGACCGCATTGCCGCGGTTCGAGCGGACCCATGGCGACCTTCCGATAGCGCAGGGGTATCACCCTGCCAGCGCGGACGAGCTTCCCAGGGCCGTGCTGGCTGGCGAGACTGAAGTCACACCGGGAGTGAGAGCTTGCCTCCCGGATCCGACCTTCAGTGAGGTGCCCTAGTTGTTAGTTGAAACAGCCCAGCCGAGTAGCGCCGACACCATCGTCGAGTTCATCGCACAGGCCAGGAACAGAGAATCGGCCATGTTCACCGAAGCAGAGGGAAAATCCCTGCTTTCGGCATTTGGGATCGATACGCCCCAAGGCGTCGAAATTTCAGTGGGACAGGAGCTTCCGGTCCACCTTCGCGAACCGTTGGTCGTCAAGGCGGTCTCGGCGACGCTCGTGCATAAGTCCGACGCCGGTGGAGTCCGTGTGGGCGTTTCCCGCGCCGAGCTCGGCGAAGTTGCGCTGCAGATGCGCGGGAGCCTGGCCGATTTCGGGCACGAACTCGATGGCGTGCTTGTCGAGGAGATGGTGCCGGCCGGCCACGAAATCATCGTCGGCGCGGTCCGTGCACCCGGACTTGGGTGGACCGTCATGGTCGGCCTTGGCGGCGTCCTCGTAGAGGTCTTCGAGGACGTGGCCTTTGGCCTCGCGCCCCTGTCGAACAACCAGATCCTGGACATGCTGCAGGAACTGCGCGGCATGAAGGTGCTCAACGGCGCACGCGGCGGCGTGAAGGCCGACATCCCGGCGCTCGTGACGCTGATCTCCCGCCTCGCCGGCCCCGAAGGCCTGCTGGCGTCCCTTCCGGATGATGTTGTGGAAATCGACCTCAACCCCGTGATCGTTTCCGACACCCGCGCCGTGGCCGTGGATGCACGCTTCGTTGTTGGCCGTCTTGAGGTCGACGACGGCGCAACCGCTGTTCGCAAGGATGGCCGCGCCACCGACTTCTCCCTGCTGTTCCAGCCCCGCCGCATCGCGGTCCTGGGTGCCAGCGGCAAGCGCCCGAACCTCGCCAACCGCTTCATCCGCAACCTCCGCGCCGGCGGCTTCGACGGCGCCATCATCCCGGTCCACCCGGCCGCTGACGAGATCGAGGGCCTGCCCACCATCGCCTCGCTGGCCGACGTGGACGAACCCATCGACTACGCCTTCGTGGCACTGCCCGGCGCACGCGTCGCCGAGGCTCTGGGCCAGGGCGCCGGCAACGTGCGTTTCGCCCAGGTCGTCTCCAGCGGTTTCGGCGAGGTCGAAGAAGGCAAGAACCTCGAAGCCACACTCGTTGCAACCGTGCACGAGGCAGGCATCCGCCTCATCGGCCCGAACTGCCTCGGCACCCACGCCTCGGCCGGGAAGCTGTCCTTCGTCCCCGAAGCCCCGCTGACCCCGGGAACCACCGCCGTGGTGTCGCAGAGCGGCGGGCTCAGCGTTGACATCCTGCGCGTCGGCGCCTCCAGCGGCATCGACTTCCACTCAGTGGTCAGCATCGGCAACAGCGCCGACGTCAGCGCCGCCGAGCTCGTCGCCTCCCATCTGGGCAATGACGAGGTCCACGTCATCGGCCTGTACCTGGAATCGCTCAGCATTGCCCGCGAGGTACTGGACGTGCTCAGCTCCGCCGAAACCCGCAAGCCGGTCGTGCTGCTGGCCGGCGGACGAACCAGCGGCGGATCGCGTGCGGCCACCAGCCACACCGGCGCTCTGGCAGGCAACCACCGGCTGTGGCCGGCCATCGCCCGCCAAGCCGGAATCACCCTGGTGGATTCGCTCACAGACTTCGCCACCGCCCTGCACGCACTCTCGACGGTCGACCTCAGCGTCAAGCCGAACGGCAACGAGGCAGTCCTGTTCGGCAACGGCGGCGGAGCCAGCGTGCTCGGCGCCGACGCCCTGGACCGCCAGGGCATTGCCACCACGCCGCTGCCGGAAGCGGTCATCGCCGAACTGGAATCCCTCAAGGTTCCGCCGGGCAACGGGTTCCACAACCCGATCGACGTGCCGGCCGGAACGCTGGCCGTCAAGAGCGGCGGCGTGGCCGGGGACATCCTTAAGGTCGTCCTGGCTGGCAGCGAACCCGCAGTGCTGATCACCCACCTGAATGTGGGTATCATCCAGCGCAACCTCGGGGCCACCCACGGCGATGTGACGGGAACCATCATCGACTCGATCGCCGCGGCCCGCGACGAATCACCATCAAACACCCACCAGCTCCTGGTTCTGAAGTCCGACGGCAGCGCCGGAACCGGCGACATGGTCAAGGCCTACGCCCAGCGCGCACGACAGATCGGCATCCCGGTCTTCGGGGCCTTCGAAGACGCGGCACTGGCCTCACGGGCAGTGCTCGAACAGAGCAAGCAGATCCACCAGGCGTCGCTTGGCGCAGACGGAAGGCAGTAGAGATGACAACCGAAGCAGTCAAGACCGGCGTGGTCGACATCGAGGAAGCCAAGCTCACCCGCGAGCAGGAGCACGAGAAGAAGCGCGCCGCGGCGTTGGCCATGGGCGGTACCAGGAAGCTTGAGGCCCGGGCCGCCAAGGGCGAACTAAACGCACGCGAGCGCATCGCGCTGCTGCTGGACCCGGGAACCTTCCGCGAGAGCGGGTTGTTCGTGACCTCGGCCGTTCCGGCGGACCGCGACAAGACCCCGGCCGACGGCAAGATCACCGGTACCGGCGAGGTTGACGGCCGACGCGCGAGCGTTGTCGCCTACGACTTCACTGTCAAGGGATCATCCTCGTCCCCGATCAGCAACAAGAAGATGGCCCACTTCAAGGAACTGGTCGTCAAGACCGGCCAGCCGCTGGTCTACCTCTCCGAATCCACGGGCGTTCGCATGCCAGACGCCATGGGCGGCACCGGCATGGGCAGCGCCAGCGGCAAGACGCGCTTCCTACGCCAGCGTGAAAGCCCGTGGGTCTCCGCGGCCTTCGGCTATTGCTTCGGTTCGGCCGCCTGGCACACTATGGCCTCCGACTTCGCGGTCTTCCGCAAGGGGGCCGTGCTCGCCGTATCCAGCCCCAACCTGGTCGCCCGCGCCACCGGCCAGCAGGTCGACGCCCAGGAACTCGGCGGCTGGAAGATGCACGCCGAGGTCACCGGCTTCGCCGACGCCGTTGCGGACACCGACGAGGAAGCGATCGAACTGATCCGCCGCTTCCTCTCCTACCTGCCCTCGCACAATGGCGAGACCCCGCCTCTCGCGCCGGTCCCCGCCGGATCCGGCGAGCGTGCGGAGGAGATCAAGTCGATCGTCCCCGAGTCCCGAACCCAGACCTACGACGTGCGCAAGGTCATCGACATTGTCGCCGACACCGGCTCGGTGTTCCCGATCAAAGCCCGCTACGGCAAGTCCCTGGTGACCTCGCTGGCCCGCATCGGCGGCCAGTCCGTCGGCATCATCGCCAACAACCCGATGCTCAAGGGCGGCGCGCTTGACGGTGCCGCCTGCGACAAGGCAACCAGTTTCCTGGTCCTCTGCGACTCCTACAACATCCCCGTGGTCATGCTCGTCGACCAGCCCGGCTTCCTGATCGGCCTCGAGGCCGAGCGGAGCAAGGTTGCCGGCAAGATCATCAACTGGATGAACGCTCTCTCGCTGGTCACCGTGCCGAAGATCGCGGTCACCATGCGCAAGAACTACGGCCAGGCCCTGATCAACATGGGCGGCGGCGGCACCGCCGACGCCACCGCCGGCTGGTGGTCTTCCGAGGTCAGCTTCATGGATCCGACCTCCGCAGTCTCCGTGGTCCACGGCATCACCCCCGAAAGCGATCCGGAGATGTACGAGTTGCGCCTCGCGGAGATGAACAAGGGCACCGCCGCCTATGACGTGGCCCAGGTCTTCGGCTTCGAACAGGTCATCGATCCGTCCGAGACGCGCGAGTTCATTCTCGGCGCTTTGAAGGACCACTACCGGGCCCGGAGCAACGGCGTGGGCGAACACCTGTTGCGCACCTGGCCGACGAGCTTCTAAGGAGGGATCACCATGAATTCATTTCCGGAAAGCCTGCTGATCGCCAACCGCGGCGAAATCGCACGACGCATCATCAAGACGGCAAACCGCCTCGGTGTCCGCACTGTCGCCGTCTACCATAAGGTCGACGCCGGCCTGCCGTACGTTTCCGAGGCCTCCCTGGCCATCGAGCTCAAGGGCGACGTGCCCGTGCAGTCCTACCTTGACCGCGGGCAGATCATCGCGATCGCCAAGGAAGCGGGCGCCACCGCCATCCACCCCGGCTACGGGTTCCTGGCCGAAAACGCCGGGTTCGCCCGCGAGGTCGCCGACGCCGGTCTGACCTGGGTCGGCCCCTCGGCCGACGTCATTGACGTGATGGGCGACAAGGTCGAGTCCCGGCGGGCCGTCGCGGCTGCAGGCGTGCCGATCAGCGGCGACGCGGGTGCGGCCCTGAAGACCGGCGATGAGGCCGTCGAGGAAGCAGAACGCGTCGGCTACCCGGTCATGGTCAAGGCCTCCGCCGGCGGCGGAGGCATCGGCATGGCCGTGGCCCACGACGCCGACGAGCTGCGCAAGGCCTTCGAGAACACCAAGTCGATGTCCGAGCGCAGCTTCGGCTCCGACCGCGTCTTCGTCGAGCGCTTCGTCGAGTCCGCACGCCACGTCGAGATCCAGGTCCTAGGCCTGAAGGACGGCACCATCGTGGCTCTGGGGGAGCGCGACTGCTCCACGCAGCGCCGCCACCAGAAGCTGATCGAGGAATCCCCGGCGCCGCACCTGGCCCCGGAAACCCGCGCACGGCTCATCGAATCGGCCATCGCGGCCGCAGGCTCGGTGGGCTACCGCAACGCGGGCACCGTCGAGTTCCTGCTCGACACCCGCACCGGCGACTTCGTCTTCCTCGAGATGAACACCCGCATCCAGGTGGAGCACCCGATCACCGAGCTCACCCACGGTGTCGACCTGATCGAGCAGCAGCTGAGCATCGCGGCTTCGGGCACCACCACCGCGGACTTCAACCCGGTGTTCCGCGGACACGCGATCGAGCTGCGCATTTGCGCCGAGGACCCGAAGAAGTTCTTCCCGCGCCCCGGCCCTATCGACGGCTGGATCGAACCAAGCGGCGAGGGAATCCGCGTGGATTCCGGCTACGCGGCCGGCACCGAGGTCACCCCGCACTTCGACTCGCTGATCGCCAAGGTCTGCGCGTACGGGGAAACCCGGGAAGAGGCACTGGCACGGGCCATCAAGGCTTGCGAGGACTTCGAGATCGAGGGACTGGTCACCAACCAGCCGTTCCTCGAAGAGATCCTCGCCGATCAGGAATTCACTGATGGACGTTACGACACCGGACTGGTGGAACGCATCCAGCAACGACTTAAAGAACAGGCCAAGCTGGCCAAAAGGAGCGCATGAAAATGGCAGAGACAATTCAGGCAGACATGGGTGCAAGCGTATGGAAGATTCTCGTGGCGCCGGGGGACCGGGTGGAGGAGGATGACGTCTTCATGATTCTCGAAGCCATGAAGATGGAAATCCCGGTCACGGCGGAGGACTCGGGCACTGTTCTGGCCGTCCACGTGTCCGTGGGCGACGTAGTCGCTCCAGGGCAGCCGCTGATCAATTTCGAGGCGGAATAAAGGCATGTCGATCCCCAGCACGTTGAAAGCGTGGTCGGTCACGGAACTCGGTGAACCGGTCGATGCCCTCCAACTCGTTGAACGCGCAGTGCCCGAAGCGGGCGAAGGCCAGGTGGTCGTGCGCGTCCTCGCCTCGGCGGCGAACTTCCCGGATGTGCTGATGTGCCGCGGCGTCTACCAGGTCAAGCCTGAGCTGCCCTTCACCCCCGGACGCGAGGTCTGCGCCGAGGTCGTCGCCACCGGTCCGGGCGTTACCCGCGCAGCGCTGGGCGACCGGGTGCTGGGCCTGACCACACTTCCGCACGGCGGATTCGCCGAGTACGCGTTGATGGACCAGGACAAGGTGCACCAGGCCCCGGCCTCCCTCGATGATGCGCAGGCTTCCTGCCTGTTCATCGGCTACCAGACCGGCTGGTTCGGTCTGCGCCGGCTGGCCCGGATCCAGCCAGGCGAGACACTGCTGGTCCATGCCGCGGCAGGCGGGGTGGGCAGTGCGGCCATCCAGCTCGGCAAGGCCGCCGGCGCCCAGGTGATCGGCGTCGTCGGCGGCGAGGCCAAGGCCGAATACGCCAGGAAGCTCGGCGCCGATCTGGTCATCGACCGCCGCACGCAGGACTTCGTTGAGCAGGTCAAGGTGTTCACCGGCGGCAAGGGCGCGGATGTCATCTACGATCCCGTCGGCGGCGAGACCTACCAGCGCTCAACCAAGTGCATCGCGTTCGAAGGCCGGATCATTGTCGTCGGCTTTGCGGGCGGGGAGATTCAGTCTGCCGCCCTGAACCACGCACTTGTGAAGAACTACTCGATCATCGGCATCCACTGGGGCCTGTACAACACCAAGAACCCGGCGGCGGTCGATGAATGCCACCGGGAGCTGACCAAACTGGCGGACGCGGGAGCCATTAACCCCTTCGTCAGCGAAAGGTTCACGTTGGACGGCGTACCCGCCGCACTTCAGCGGCTCGCCGACGGTAAAACCGTGGGCAGGGTCGTCATGGAACACGCCGGGAGCAACCGGTAGCCACGTTGTTTCAATGCGGGCAATGAGGACCGCAAAGGCCGTCAGGCACGAATCAACCACACAGGAGTAATAATGTTTGAGTCACAGAATGGTGGATCGCCCTTCAGGGGTCCGCGGACGTTGGACAGCGCGCTATCGCGGCGTTCGCTGTTGCAGTATTTCGGCCTCGGCGCGGCGGCGATTGGCTCGGCCTCATTGCTGACGGCCTGTGGGGGCGGCGGCGGTTCGGCTTCCGCTGGCGAGGCGCAGAAATTCGCCGTTGCCGCTTTCCCCGGCGACGCGTATTTCCTTGATGCAATTAATCTTGCCAACAACGATTACGCCAAGCACCAGCTCGAGGTCCCCAAGCACCTCAGCCCACAAAGCGGCGTCCAGGCATACCAGCTGCTTGTCGCCGGCGCCGTCGATGCATACGCATCGGACACGCTCCTGCTGATGGCAACCCACGCGAACAGTTCGAAGGGCAAGCGCCCGCTTCTCGTAGGGTTCCGGACGGTCGAAACAACTTACGGGATCGTCGGCAGCAAGAACTTCAGCTGGCCCGGGCCCGAGGCGAGTTTCGAAGAGAAGATCGCGTCACTGAAGGGCAAGAAGGTTGGTGTCTCGTCCGTTGGCGCGGGTGCCGACCTGCAACTGAAGCTTGCCCTTGAGCTGGCAGGCATGAAGTACAGCGACGTCACTGCCCTGGCCGTGGGCCCCACCGCGCAGGCGATTCCTAACCTGAATGCCGGGCGGATCGATGCCTACGTCACCGTCCAATGGACTGCCACGCGCTTTGTCGCCCAAGAGACCGGCGGGAAGATCCTGATTGACTTCGCCGAAGCGAACGTGCCCGAGCTGATGCGCAACCAGGCCGTGGTCGCGATGGGCGTCCGCGAGGAAATGGTGCTGCAGCATCCGGAAGTCGTCCAGAACTGGTTGGCTGCCCAGGACGATGCCAGCAACTGGGTCATCAACAACAAGAAAGCCGCGGCCGATCTGCTCAACACCTCCGGGCTCGGCGGCAAGGCGCCAGACATCGCTGCGGCCTACGTCGAGCACTATGCGAGCGAGGTGGCACCCAAGCTCCAGCCGACGTTCAAGGCAACGAAGGAGACCGTGGACCGCATGGCCGAACTTGCCCTGCGCTTTGGCAGCGTCAAGGAGGGCGACATTACCTATGAGGCGCTCGTCCCGGAGTTCGCCCGGGCATGAGTGATGTGATGAAGACAGCAAACGACGGCGGCGTGGCGACGCGCCAGGGATCGCCCACCGGGCTCGACCTTGACCGTCTGGGGGATTGGTTGGCCGGGGAGTGCCCCGGACTCGTTGAGGGGGAGCTTTCGGCCAGCCTGATCCAGGGCGGAAAATCGAACCTGACGTATGAGGTCACCGACGGTGTCCGCCAATGGATTGTGCGCCGCCCACCGCTGGGCACAATCATGGCCACCGCCCACGACATGCGCCGCGAGTACACGATGGCCGATGCGCTTCGAAATACAGATGTCCCGGTGGCGAGGATGTTTGCCTATTGCGGGGACAAGGACGTCCTGGGTGCAGACTTCTACATCATGGAGCGGATCGAAGGCGTTCCATACCGTTATGCCGACGAGATCAAACCGCTCGGCGAGGCACGCACGGGGGCTATTGGGACCGAGCTGGTGCGTACCTTGGCGAAGCTGCACCGCGTGGATCCCGCCGAAGTTGGCCTGCATGACTTTGGCAGGCCCGAGGGCTTCCTCGGTCGCCAGGTGAAGCGCTGGAAACAGCAGCTCGATGCATCCTTCACCCGTGAACTTTCCGGAGCGGACAAGCTTTACGAAAAGCTCGTTGCCGCTGTGCCCGCCGAGTCCGCCTCGGGAATCGTCCACGGCGATTTTCGCCTGGACAACGTGTTGATGGGCGCCGACGACCTGCCGGCCGCAGTCATCGACTGGGAGATGGCCACGCTCGGGGACCCGCTGCTGGACTTGGCGCTGATGCTGATCTATCAGCGGCGCGCACGCATCGTGGCAGCTCGGGCGTCGACGGACCCAGCCACCTACGACGTGACCATGGCGCCGGGCTACCCCTCTGAGGACGAGATCATGGCGCTGTACGAGGCAGAGAGCGGCCGCTCTCTTGACGGATTCGGCTTCTATCTGGGACTGGCTTGCTTCAAGCTGGCAGGCATATCCGAAGGCGTCCGCTACAGACACATCAACCGCCAAACTGTTGGCGAGGGCTTCGAAGACAGCGGCAGCACTGTGCCTTTGCTGCTGGGACTCGGGCTCGAATCACTAAAGGAGTATAAGTAGATGGATTTCTCAACGGACGAGCGGACCGAACTCCTGAAGAAGGAGCTTGTCGACTTCATGTACGGGCACATCTACCCGGCCGAAGCGGCCTACCAGGAAGAGCTGGACAATCTCGAGAACCCGTACGCGTTCTCGGAGTCCCCGATCCTGCAGAAATTGCGCGCTGAAGCGCGCAGCCGTGGCCTGTGGAACCTGTTCCTGCCCGGCGAAGGAGGGGCCGGGCTGACCAACGTGCAGTACGCCCCGCTGGCCGAAATCACCGGCCGCAGCCGCACGCTTGCCCCGGCTGCACTGAACTGCGCGGCCCCGGACACCGGCAATATGGAATTGCTTGCCGAGTTCGGCACCGAAGAGCAGAAGGAAAAGTGGCTCAAGCCGCTGCTCAACGGCGAAATCCGTTCGGCCTTCGCCATGACGGAACCCGCCGTCGCCTCCTCGGATGCGACAAACATCGAGACGTCCATCGTGCGTGACGGCGATGACTACGTGATCAACGGCCGCAAGTGGTTCATCACCGGTGCGATGAACCCGAACGCCAAGATCCTGATCGTCATGGGCAAGACCGACCCGACCGCCGATCGCCACCGCCAGCAGAGCCAGATCCTGGTTCCGCGCGACACCCCGGGCGTGAACATCAAGCGCGGCATGAAGATCCTCGGCTTCGAGGACACCTACAACGGCGGCCACGCCGAGATCGTGTTCGAAAACGCTCGGGTCCCGGCGACAAACCTGATCGGCGGGGAAGGCGATGGATTCGCCATCGCCCAGGCCCGTCTGGGCCCCGGCCGCATCCACCACTGCATGCGTGCCATCGGCATGGCCGAGCGTGCCATCTCCATGATGTGCGAGCGTGCCGACAGCCGTGTTGCCTTCGGCAAGCCGCTGAGCGACCAGGGAGTGATCCGCGACTGGATCGCCGAGTCCCGCGTTCGGGTCGAACAGCTGCGCCTCATGGTGCTCAAGACAGCCTGGCTTATGGACACCGTTGGCAACAAGGGAGCCCACACCGAGATCCAGGCCATCAAGATCGCCACCCCTTCCACCGTTGAATGGATCCTCGACAAGGCGATCCAGGTCCACGGTGCAGGTGGCCTGTCGCAGGACTTCTTCCTGTCCTCCGCGTTTGCCTATGCGCGCACACTCCGCTTCGCCGACGGCCCCGACGAAGTCCACAAGAACTCGTTGGCCCGCAACGAACTCAAGCGCCAGCGCGCCCGCCGTGAGGCCCGCGCCAACACCTAAGATGGACCAAGGCGTTCACAGTCCCTCCCACCACGATTCGTGGTGGGAGGGACTTTTTCGTGCCATCCTCGTTTGCCTGCGATTGCTGTCAAGTTCCCGCGGATGTGTACGTGGCTATCGCCTTGATAGGTTATGTGAGATTGATTACAGCGGTGCTTTGCGCGGATGATCATTGTATGCCTACTAATGCCGCTTCGCTCACGGTCGACGCTTCGTCGGCCTCCAAGCCCGCTGCCGGTCACCCTGGGATCCAGTCCCTCCGGGTCGCGCGGAAGGATGTCATCGCCGATGGTGTCGTGCGGTTGCGACTCGAGGAGCCGCACAACGGCCGCGTCCCTGACTGGACACCCGGTTCACACATCGAACTGGTGCTCCCCACCGCCGATTCCGGCGCCCTCTCGCGCCACTATTCCCTGTGCGGCGACCGCTGGGACCCGCAGGCGTATGAGGTCGCGGTCCTGAACGAACCGAACTCCAAGGGCGGCTCCCGCTACATCCACGAGCGCCTCGCCGTCGGAGACATGCTCACCGTGGGAACCCCGCGTAACAACTTCCACCTGTCCCAGGCGACCCGTTACGAATTCATTGCCGGCGGCATCGGGATCACCCCGATCATGACGATGATCGTCGCAGCCGAGCAGCTCGATATCGATTGGCACCTGCACTACGGCGGCCGCACGCGTGCCTCGATGGCCTTCATCGACGAGCTGGCCCAGTACGGCGACAAGGTCACCGTCTGGCCGCAGGACGAGCTGGGCCACCTGAACCTCACCTTCCTGAACGAAGCCGTTGACGGGGGCCGGGTCTACTGCTGTGGGCCGGAGCCGCTATTGAACGCGGTGGCCGGCGCTGCATCCGCATGGCCGTCCTGGGCGGTGCGCTTCGAACGCTTCGTTCCGGCAACGCTGCCGGACCCGGTGCGGACCGAGCCGTTCGAACTCGAACTGGCACTGTCCAAGAGGTGCATCACCGTCGGGACCGACGAAACGGTGCTTTCGGCCTTGAGCGATGCCGGCGTCCCCGTGCTCTCATCGTGCAACGAAGGCGTGTGCGGCACCTGTGAGGTCAGCGTCCTGCGGGGTACGCCGGAGCACCGTGACTCGCTGCTCAATGACGCGGAGCGCGCCAAGAACGACCGAATGTTTGTATGTGTCTCACGCGCGATCACCGATCGCCTCGTGCTGGAACTTTAGGAGCTACCCACCATGTCGACAGTGACGAAGTGCCCCGTTAACCACGGAACCATCCCGGTCCTCCACGATGACCCGTTCTCGCCGGAAATCCTTGACAACCCCCTCCCGTTCCAGGAGCGCCTGCGCGAGGCCGGTCCCGTGGCCTTCCTGTCCAAGTACAACGCGTATGCGATCGGACGCTACGAGGACCTCTCGGCCGCCGTCGCGAACTGGCAGGAGCTGATCTCGGGTTCCGGCGTGGGCCTCAACGAGCCGTGGCGTGCCCGGGGACTGCTGCAGATGGATCCGCCGGAACACGACGCGCCACGCGAAGTGCTGCAGGCAATCCTGTCCTCGCGGGTGCTGCGTTCCATGAAGGACACCTGCATGGAGGTGGCCGGAGGCCTGATTGATGACCTGCTGGCAGGGACAGCCTCCGGCGAGCAGATCGAGATCGACGGGCACCGCGACCTGGGTTCGAAGCTCCCGGTGAACTTCTTCCCCGAGGCTTCCGGCATCTCGGAGGAGGGCCGCGAAAACCTGGTGCCGTATGCCGACCACATCTTCAATGCGCTCGGCCCCGACAACGAGCTGGTGGAGCAGGGCAAGTGCAAGGCCGCCGAATACACCGAGTGGGCCACCGCCAAGTGCCAGCGGGACGCATTGAAGCCCGAGGGCTTCGGTGCCGACATCTGGGCCGCCGCCGACCGCGGCGACATCCTGCACGAGCAGGCCCCGCTGCTGACCCGCTCACTGCTCTCGGCCGGTGTGGACACCACCGTCTACGGGATCTCCGGCATGCTCTATGCCTTTGCCTCGAACCCGGAGCAGTGGGAAGCATTGCGCGGGAACCCCAACCTGGCGCGCCTTGCCTTCGACGAATCGCTGCGCTGGGAATCCCCGGTCCAGCAGATCTTCCGCAAGACCTCGAGCGATGTCACCATCGGCGGTAGCACCATCCCCGAAGGCAGCAGGGTCATGCTGTGCTTCGCGGCGGCAAACCGCGATCCGCGCCGCTGGGAAAACCCCGACAAGTTCGACCTCTCCCGCGACCCGTCCGGGCACCTGTCCTTTGGCATGGGCATCCACCAGTGCGTGGGCCAGCACGCAGCCCGCCTGCAGGCGGCGTCACTGCTGGAACAACTGGTGCCCCGGATCAAGGGCATCGAACTGGCCTCGTCGATCGAACGCCATCACAACAACACCCTTCGTGGCTGGGATTCTGTGCCCCTGCGGTTGACGCTCGCCTAAGCCACGGACAAGCAGGACCACCCCGGTCGGATGATCTACTGCGATGCAGAGCCTGAAATCCGGCAGGGGATCAAGGTATTTGATCGTGGGGGAAGGCGGCGTCGGGAAGACCTATTTCCTGACCGGGATGATCTATGTGGCGTGCCCTATTGGTCCGAGGCGCCCGGCCGTCTGGCGGCATCGCCAGGCGAAACAAACTGACGGCCCAGTTCTTGTAGGGACCGGACAAAATCGTGCGACCAGTCTGAAACTATTGTCGCCCGTGAGGGATATCCACACACCCCAGCCTTTCCATGGTTTTCTTTGGAAAGCCTCTTGGAAGTGCTGAAAAGTAGTGAGCAAGGAGAGATTCACCGCATCGGGACACCGGCCGGGACTGCAGCGAGGCAGTACCGGCAGCGTGTGGCCTGGCTGTGGTTCGAGTGATGTCCCGTTCCATAGCGCCGTACGCGGAATCTCGGTGCTGAGAAGTAGTGCGCTCAAGTCAGCGCGCCAGACATCGCGGGGCCGCGAGACAGCACCTTTGGGACCGCGGCCCCGTAACCCCGAGATGTTCAACGGCCAACGTCTGCAGGCTTCCTGGGGATTCAACATAAGTCGGTACGCCCGGACGGCGGATTCCCGTCCAAGACATACTTCATGATGAAAGAGAGCAACAAATGGCCTGTATTGGGATTGTGGCCGAGTTAGGTCGCGAGACGAGGGTGGCGGCGACGCCTGTCACCGTCAAACAGTTGTTGGAGTTGGGCTACGAGGTTGTGGTCGAGAAGGGTGCGGGGGAGTCCGCTTCCTTCAGGGACGAGGACTATGCTGCAGCGGGCGCCCTGATTGTTGGGGCTGATGAGGCGTGGGGCAGCGAAGTGGTGCTGAGGGTGAACCCGCCCACTTGGGAAGAGATCAGCCGTCTGGCCGACGGGGCGACGCTGATTGGTTCGTTGAGCCCGGGGTTGCGACCGGACTTGGTGGAGGCGTTGGCGGCGCGGCCGATCACAGCGTTGGCTTTGGATGCTGTGCCTCGTATCTCGCGCGCGCAGTCGATGGATGTTCTGAGTTCGATGGCGAACATTGCCGGGTACCGTGCCGTGATTGAAGCTGCGCATGAGTTTGGCCGGTTTTTCACGGGCCAGGTGACCGCTGCGGGCAAGGTTCCGCCGGCGAAGGTCCTCGTCGCTGGGGCCGGGGTTGCGGGCCTGGCGGCGATCGGTGCGGCGTCCAGCCTGGGCGCTATTGTGCGGGCGACGGACCCGCGGCCCGAGGTCGCCGATCAGGTGAAGTCGATCGGCGGGACCTACCTCAAGGTTGAGGTCGCCGAAGAGATGAAGTCCTCCGACGGGTATGCCAAGGCGACCTCCGAGGCGTACAACGCCCGTGCTGCGGAGATCTACTCCGAGCAGGCGGCTGATGTCGACATCATCATCACCACCGCCCTGATCCCCGGGCGTCCGGCACCGAAGCTGCTCACGGCCGAGGATGTGGCCGGCATGAAGTCCGGCAGTGTGATCGTTGACATGGCTGCCGGGCAGGGCGGGAACGTGGAAGGCTCGGTCGCCGGGGAACGGATTGTCACGGAGAACGGTGTGGTGATCCTCGGTTACACCGACCTTCCGGCCCGGCTCCCGGCCCAGGCCTCCCAGCTGTACGGGACAAACATGCTGAACCTCCTTAAGCTCCTGACGAAGGAGCAGGACGGCCAGCTGCGGATCGACTTCGACGACGTCGTGCAGCGCTCAGTGACCGTGGTGCGCAACGGGGAGAAGACCTGGCCGCCGCCACCGGTCCAGGTCTCAGCCGCACCCGCGGTGAAGGCCAACGCCGGGCCGGCCGCCGAAAGCACTGCGCCGAAGAAGAAACAAGGCCTCAGCCCGGCCGGTAAGGCCGGGCTCTTTGCAGGGGCCATCGCGGTGCTGTTCGGGATCAACGCGGTCGCCCCGGCGCCGCTGCCGCAGCACTTCACGGTGCTGATGCTCTCGATCGTGGTCGGGTTCTACGTCATCGGGAAAGTGCACCACGCCCTCCACACCCCGCTGATGTCGGTCACCAACGCCATCTCAGGGATCATCGTGGTCGGGGCGCTGCTGCAGGTCACCTCCGACAACATCGTCATGCAGATCATTGCCGCCGTCGCGGTCCTGCTGGCGAGCATTAACATCTTCGGCGGCTTCGCCGTCACCCGGCGCATGCTCGCGATGTTCTCGGCCGGGAAGGCCCGTTCATGAGCGCCGTCACCGAAGCAGCAGCAACACTTACGAGGAGCTTTACCGTGTCTGAGACCGTCTCCGGTCCGTTGACCGCCGACTCCATCGCCGGGGCGGCCTATATCGTCGCGGCCCTGCTGTTCATCCTCAGCCTTGCCGGGCTGAGCAAGCATGAAAAGGCCCGGGCAGGGGTCATCTACGGCATCACCGGGATGGTCATCGCCCTGGCGGCCACCGTCTGGCTGACCCTGCAGGGCGCCTGGGGCACCGGCCATGGCCTGACCGGATTGGTCCTGCTCCTGGCTGCGGTGCTGGTCGGCGGAGCCATCGGCCTCTGGCGCGCCCGCGTGGTGGAGATGACGGGCATGCCCGAACTCATCGCGCTGCTGCACAGCTTCGTTGGCCTCGCGGCAGTGCTCGTGGGCTGGAACGGGCACCTCGAAGCCCCGGCCCTGTCCCCGGACCTGACGGCTGTCCACCATGCCGAGGTGTTCATCGGGGTCTTCATCGGTGCGGTGACGTTCACCGGCTCGATCGTGGCGTTCCTGAAACTCTCCGCCCGGATGAAGTCCTCACCGCTGATGCTGCCGGGGAAGAACGCGATCAACCTCGGCGCCCTCGCCGCGTTCGTTGCCCTGACCGTCTGGTACGTCAACGACTCCCAGCTCTGGCTCCTCTTACTGGTCACCCTCCTCGCCCTCGGGCTGGGCTGGCACCTGGTGGCCTCGATCGGCGGCGGCGACATGCCCGTGGTCGTCTCCATGCTCAACAGCTACTCCGGCTGGGCCGCCGCCGCGGCGGGTTTCCTGCTGAACAATGACCTGCTGATCATCACCGGCGCCCTGGTCGGCTCCTCGGGCGCGTACCTGTCCTACATCATGTGCAAGGCCATGAACCGGTCCTTCATCTCCGTGATCGCCGGAGGGTTCGGGATCGCCGCACGCACCGGAGCGGACACCGACCATGGCGAGCACCGCGAAATCACCGCGCAGGCCACCGCCGAAATGCTGACCAACGCTTCCAGCGTGGTTATCACCCCCGGTTACGGCATGGCCGTCGCCCAGGCCCAGTACCCCGTGGCTGAACTGGCCCACCAGCTCCGCGAACGCGGCGTTAACGTCAGGTTCGGGATCCACCCCGTCGCCGGGCGCCTGCCCGGGCACATGAACGTGCTCCTCGCCGAGGCAAAGGTCCCGTATGACATCGTCCTGGAAATGGACGAAATCAACGAAGACCTCGGCGACACCTCGGTGGTCCTCGTCATCGGGGCCAACGACACCGTCAACCCCGCCGCGGCCGAAGACCCGTCCAGCCCCATCGCCGGTATGCCCGTCCTGCGGGTGTGGGAAGCCGAGAACGTCGTGGTGTTCAAACGCTCCATGGCCGCCGGCTACGCAGGAGTCCAAAACCCGCTGTTCTTCCGCGACAACTCCCAAATGCTCTTCGGCGACGCCAAACAACGCGTCGAAGACATCCTCCGCGCCTTCTAAGACAAAACCCCTCCTGACGTGTCCCGCTAGCCAAGCCGTACTACTCCGCCCGCATATCAATGGTCTCGAGACACACACCCCCCGGATCACACAATGAGAGGAAGACACGATGCGCAGACGACGAGTTCCCATCGACATCCCTGCTCGGAGGGGTTTTAGAATCAACTTTCTGAAACGGATTTCATACCCGGAGGAAGCGCCCTCACCAGCGCGCGTTTTCGACATCGACGAACTGGCTGCCTCACCGTGGACCGGTCTTCACCATAGGCATGAGTTCTTGCTCCACCACAGGCACGAATTGCTTGAAGAATCCGTGGAGTAGAACGTCCGGGAGGACGTCCTGATCAATTGATGGTGACGTGAAAACGGACTGCGAAGCGGGGTGATCCGCCCCTTCGGTGCGCTGCAGGCTGGAACTGCTCAATAATTGAGGAGCCGCCCCCAGCCTGCAGCGCAAGGGACTCATCATCGTGTCTCAGCCAGGCCTTTCGCCTGGCCATCTCCTTTTCCAATCGCTTTTGCGGCGGTCCGCCTGATCCACGAGTTCGGTCATCCATGGCCGGTGCCCGTGGTGGAAGACTATTCCTTCGGGAAGCCCATACACGGTTGGGACGGAATTGGTGATGTCGATGGTGATCCGGCCGCCCGCCAGGGGTGCGTTGGTGATGTGCAGGTCGCCGAAGGATTCCGGGAGCACGGGATCCATCCACAGGCCGCCGCGGGACACGTGCGCGTCGTACCGCATCAGGCTGGTCACTAGCCGGATCGGTGCAGTCGCCGCCCAGGCCTGGGGTGAGCAGGCCGTTGGATAGGGGACAGGGGCGGGGAGATGCTCTCGGCTGAAGCCGCAAAACAATTCCGGTAACCTGCCTCCGGAGTAATTGGCCGCCTCCATCAGGGCCGTGGCGATCCGTTGTGCCTCCACTACGAAGCCGTAGCGCAGCAGACCAGCCGCGATGATCGCATTGTCGTGGGGCCAGACTGAGCCGTTGTGGTAGCTGGCGGGGTTGTAGGCGCCCATATTGCTGGCCAGGGTGCGCACTCCCCATCCGCTGAACATCTCCGGTGACATGAGCCGCTCGGCCACCTGCGGCGCCTTGTCCTCGTCGATGATGCCGAGGAATAAACAGTGACCCATGTTCGAAGTGCAGGCATCGACTTGCCGCTTCTTGCCGTCGAGAGCGATGGCGTAGTACCCGCGGTCGGGAATCCAGAACTGCTCATTGAACCGTTTTTTCAACTGCGCCGCCCGGTCAGTGAGCTCATCCGCTAAAGCCGTATCACCGGCGTCGTACGCCATCCATGCGCGCGATACATACGCGCTGTAGACGTAGGCCTGCACCTCGCACAGTGCGATCGGCGGCTCGGCCAGGGTCCCGTCGGCGAAGTTGACGCCGTCCCAGGAGTCCTTCCAGCCCTGGTTGATCAGCCCCTGTGGGTTGAGGCGCTCATACTCGACGTACCCATCGCCGTCCTTATCGCCGTAGTCCCGGATCCACTCCAGCGCACGGTCCGCGTGAGGCAACAGCGCCGCGATGGTTTCCTTGGCGAAACCCCAACGGCTCACCGATCCCAGTACCGTCACGAACAGCGGGGTGGCATCGACGCTGCCGTAGTAGGCCGACTTGCCGCCCAGGGAAAGCCCGCTGGAGACATCGAGCCTGATCTCGTGCAGGATCTTGCCCGGCTCCTCCTCGCTCATGGGATCCACGACGCTGCCCTGGCGGTCTGCCAGCGTCTGCAGAGTGCCCAGGGCCAGTGACGGATCCACCGGCATCGCCATTACAGACGCCCACAACGAGTCCCGGCCAAACAGGGTCATGAACCAGGGCGCCCCGGCGGCGACCACCACCCGGTCCGGATGGTCCGGGTCCTCGATGCGGAGGGCGCCCAGATCGTCGTAACTGCGGCGCAGGGTCCGTTCGATCGAGGCGTTTCCCATGTGCAGCACCGGGATCTTGGCCACCCATTCCCGTCGGCGGCGGTCCCGGGGGGACAACCCGTCGGCGTCAGAATGGACGAATGCCGCCACCGGCCCGGTTCCATCTGCGCCGGACACCACGGTCAGGACGGTGCTCCAGTGGCCGTGCGGCGGGACGGACACGTGGTACGTGAGGCCCTCCGGCGTAATGTTCGCTCCGGGGGCCTCGATCGTGACGCCCTTCCTGACGTCCTGCCAGGAAGCCCGGATGGCCAGCGTCTCGCCGTCGGCCTGGCGGGTTTCGTCCCAACGCCGCTGGATCCGTGCCTCTTTCACCTCGAAGACGTCCGCGAAGTCCGCCTCGATGTTCAGGGTCATCAGGCATTCGGCCGGCGCCGGGGAATAGTTGCTGACGGTGATCTGCTCGTGGATTCCGGCCCCTAGTTCGCGCAGCCGCTCGACGATCAGCGGGCTGTCGGCGTAGCTGTCCGAGCGGGGAACGCGGCCGACGAACAGTGCCCGGTACGGCGCCATCGTCTCCGCTGCCAGCGGCTCAATTGGCTCGCCATCAACGGTGAGCCTCCAGGCAGACAGGATGCGCGTGTCTTGGACGAAGAGACCGTGAGGATGTTCGGAGTGCATATCCCCGTTCGGCAAGGAGATGCAGAACGATGATCCCTCCACCAGAGTGACCGCCCCGGGCCCCAACGGCCCGGCCGCGGTATCAGCATTCCACCCAGCCATCCCGGCCCCCTAAACAAACCGACGCCGCGTAGCCCCGCCCTGTGGGGCGCTGACGTCGCTGCCAATACTTCAATCGACGCTACTCTTGCTGTCTCCCCTGAGCCAGAGCTTGGACAGTCGATGCCCGCGCGCGGGGGAAGCGCGCATTCGCGCAAGACGGAAGGCCCTTTCAACTGAGGGAGACGCCCCGGTCTATGTTTGTGGTCGACTGAGACTGCCTCAAATTAGAGGAGACAGCATGGATCGCGGTATGGGCAATGCTGACTATTTAGATTGACCTAACGACGCCGGCTCCGGATCTGATTCCGTTGCGGGACGGGACGGCGCCGAGTGTGTTCGCGGCTTTGGACCGGTGGTTCCGGATCCTGGCCGGGGCACCGACGTATGTGCTGTCGGACAACGACAAGACGCACCATGGCCCACGTTGCCGGCCTGACGCTGCCGGAGCGCTACAAACAGTCGCTCCACGAGGAACACGGACGGCAGACCACCCCTGTGGTCGAGGTAAGGACCGCGGCAGCAGATTTCACCAGTCTTGCACTTCCACCAGCCCGGGTCCTTACTAGTGGGAGGAGGCGAAGCCTTCCGAGCCTGCCACCAACCGCTCGTGTGGCGTGGAGGCTTAACCAACGGCTATCGGAGGACGAAACACAATGTTCGCTCGCGTCAGCACGTACCGGCCCGCTCCTGACAGCACGGGAGCACCTTCAGAAGAAACCGTCAGCCAGGTGCTGGGCCTGCCAGGATGCAGGGGGATCTATTACCTACTGGGAAAAGAAAACACCTCACTCTCGATAACTCTTTGGGATGACGAGGACGCACTTGCAGGCAGCCGTCAGGTTGCGGATCGTATCCGCTCCGCGACCAGCGCGGAGCAACACATGGAGGTCCTTGGAGTCGACGAATTTGATGTGCTAACCCAGCTCCTTAAAGATTGACCGTCCGTCGAGAGTTCTGTGCGAATCTGCTGAATTCGCACACCCGATTGGAAGCCTCACGTGAGTTGTCAGAGCGAGCATGTGTGCGTCTTGAAGGTCTTTATTAGTTGGTCGCAGCCAGCCCCGACGCCCACGCATTCGGAGCGGCAAGTTCGTACCTATGTCCGAAGGCTGCCTGCCGTTAAGTTGGGACAAGAGGTTCGCCGGCTGAACTGCCGCAATCGTCCAAGAGCGTTCCGCGCCCTGCACTGATAGTCCAAGTCGCATGCGCATCACGCCTGACTCTCAAGGCAGCAGTCCTTGGGCCAGCCATGATCTCAGCCGTCAAGCTTGCCGCGGCCATGCCGAACCCTGAGTTCTATGAACGCCAACGCCAGAGGCGATCAACCTGGAATATTCTCCGATAGTTGCGCAACTACGACGAAACGCTTGACGGCGACCTTATCTTGCCGTGTGGGTTTTGCCCTTCTTGCAGCAACTGATCGAATCCAGTGGCTGCTCGCTGCGCACTGATGATCAACAGGTGGATGGCATTGCCCAAAGCTTGGTGTGCTCGGCAGTGGCCGGATGATCCACTGGGTGGTGCCGTGACATCGTTCTGTAACGAGCATGGCATCTCCCGTAAGACGTTTACGTGTTGTTGGGCCGGGCCCGGGCCGAGGGCCCGGCCGCGGCGTTGGAACCGCGGTCCCGCCGGCCGCGCACGAGCCCGTCCAGGATCAGTGACGAGGCCCAGGAGCAGGCACTGCGGGTGCGGGCGGCGTTGGAGCGCTCGGGCCTGGACCGCGGACCGATCAGCGTGTTCGAGAAGATGAATTCCATGGGCCTGGAACCGGTGCCCTCGGTCGCGTCGCTGGCCAGGATCTTCCGTCAGAGCGGTGTCGCAAGGCTGGAGCCGCGGAAGAAGCCCCCGGGCCGCGTATCGCCGGTTTGTTTACCCTGCCCTGAACTGTCTGTGGCAGTTGGATGCGACCGAGTACGTCCTCACCGGTGGCCGTAAATGCGCGATTTTCCAGCTCATCGATGACCACTCCCGTTTTGCGGTCGCCTCCCACGTCGCCGCCGGGGAAACGTCTGAGGCCGCGATTGCGGTGGTGAAGAAGGGCATCACCGCGCACGGGGTGCCGCGGAAACTGCTCACGGACAACGGGGCCGCGTTGAACCCTTCACGGCGGGGCCATCAGGGCCAGCTCCTCACGTACGTCACCTCCCTGGGGATCGAGGCGGTCACCGGGAAACCGTACAAACCGACCACGCAGGGAAAGAACGAACGCTTCCATCAGACCCTGTTCCGGTTCCTGGACAAATGAGGTGTGTCAAGCTGGTACGAGACTGGACCTGACCTGCCTCGGAGCTAGGGGTCGATCGTGACAAGAAAGTTCTTCTTGGTCCAGTCCTGACGGCACAGGACCCCGTCGGTGATGACATCACCCGGAACGGTACCGACAAAGATCAGCAGGTCCGTCTCTTCGAGCAGGTCATAAGTGGGGCAAGGGCGACCGTAGCCGATAGGACCGACATAGGACGGGGAACTGAACGAAACGGTCCCCTGCGTCCGCCATTCCGTCGCTGCGGGATTGTGGTGCTTTTCCAGCCAGGCGGTGAGCTGGTCGGCACCCTACTGCGTCCAGTCATTTCCACCGGTTGACGAACAGCGGCTTGCACGATGCTGCCAGGGCCGCGGCCAGGGCACCGGAATCCACTGTGGTCATGCCTCCGGTGGCAACAGGGATCGGCGGGTGAAGCTCGGCGGGGATCTGTTGCCTGATGACGTCCTCGGGCGGCCCGATATCGACGGGGCCGGGCCGGCCGTTCATGGCTGCGAACATGGCCTCGGCGACGATCTCGGAGGCACGCTCCGCGTGATCCAGAACCATGACCCGCTTAGCACCGGTGTCGAACCAGGCTCTAATGTCGAATTCCTGGAAAGCTTCACGTTCACGGTGCGCGAAAGGAACCAGCCCCACCAACAGCACCATCGGCGTTGAATCCTGCCACGCCGTGTGCAGTCCGACGTGAGCGTTGGCCGCGCCCGGGCCACGGGTAACCATGGCAATGCCAGGCATCTGGTTCATCTTGCCGTCAGCTTCGGCCATGTAGGTGGCCCCACCCTCGTGGCGGCACACGATGGTCTCGATCGTCGAGTCGTGAAGCCCGTCGAGTACATCCAGGAAGCTCTCGCCGGGGACTACGTGTGCCGCCTGATGCCGTGTGCGACAAACGAATCAACAATGACGCGTCCTGCTGATTTGTGGGTTTGCCCGTCCTGGCTGACTGGGACGGTTTCCACTGGCGCGGTCAGTTGCTCACCGCCTTGTTCGCTAGGGCGGCGATTGCCCTCCCTAGGTTGTGTTCCGGGTTGCGCTCTAGCTGGTACCCGCGCTTCTTGGAGGAACATTTCTAGCGAGTGACTCCGTGCATCTCGGAGGTCGGCGGGTAGAAGGGAATCTCCGGCTTTTTCGCACCGATGATTACGCAGATCAGCGCGTCGTCTTCGCTGACAGTGCGAAGGCTCCGCGGTACGCCTGCAGGAACACGAATGAGGTCGCGGTAGCCCAAAACACGGCTGGCCTTCTTGGTGCCGTCCTCGACATCATGGACGCTGAACTCCACCTGTCCCTCGAGGACAAAGAATACTTCTTCGACGTCAGGGTGAGTGTGCTCAGGTCCTACGCAGCCGGCGGGCAGGACCATGTTGGAGAACGTGAAGTGTTCGGCCTGGAGGATGTTGTTGTCATCCGAGTGGTCCCCGGTCGCTCCGGAGCCGATGTAGCGGACCTGGCCGCGCCGGAATTTGTCTCCCATTTTCGTCTGGAACTTCAGAGTGTCGAAGTCAACGACGCGGCTCTCACTGGACGCGATAGACGAATCGATGAGCTCTTCAAGATCTGTTGTTGGTGCACTTACGGTTTCGCTCATTGTTAAACCTCTCGGACTGGGGCGATGTATACCAAGGAAACGTAGCCAAGCTAAGGAGCAACTCCCTCGACTCTAACTATCTCAACACTAAGGTAAATTCGATCAAGTAACAAGACCCTGAGTGGAACCAGTCTGAGTTAATTGATTGCTGGAAAGGTCAGTGTTAAGATGCACTATCGATATCTAAAGGACAGGGCCATGCCTGACGAAAAAACTGAAGCTGACGCTATCGACCGTATTCTTGCGGATTGGTTGCGCGAACGGCCGGACTTGGATGCAAGCTCGATTGGCGTCCTCGGGCGGCTCTTGCGGCTGGCTAATCAGGTCCGTGCTGTCGAAAGTTCCTACTTTGATGAGTACGGGCTGACACTTGCATCCTTCGATGTTTTGGCTAATCTGCGCCGCTCCGGCCCACCTCACCGGAAGACAGCCGGGGAACTCGCGACCTCCTCCATGCTCACGACCGGTGGTATCACTTTCCGGCTGGACAGGATGGAGGAGCAAAACCTCATCGAGCGAGTTCGGACTCGCGAAGACCGGCGGGTTGTCTACGCCCAGCTGACCGCTCATGGGAAAGCTGTTATCGATGAGGCATTCGGTAAGCATTTAGACAAGCAACGTCAGATGTTGAGCGGTCTGACTTCATCGGAACTGGATCAACTCGCAGCGCTGCTCAAGAAGGCAGAGGCATCGGTGGTCTCATCTGATGTCAATGCGCTGGAAGCGGCCGGCCAAGACTCCTGAAACTCCTGCGTCTTCGCGTCCGTGCTTGGCTGTGCATCCTGGCATTCGCGGTTACCGGGTCTGTCTACAGGAGGATCGGGGCATAAGGTGTAACAGAGTCTGACCTGCCGGCACTCCTGGCACGTTTCTGACCGGGAGGATCCGCGGATGCGCGGGGAGGCTTAGTGCCCGATGCGACGCAGGGGTCAGCAGTTCGGGGCCCTTGCTGCGCTCATATCAGTCCGCCCCGGCCACCGATAATGGATTCCAGGGATCGTAGTACGGCGAACGGCACTACTCCACTCGTCCTCGGATTGTCCTCAGAGGGCTTGTTGCGGATTTCGAATCGGTACTCCCCGATGTTTCCAGAAGCTTCAATGACGTGGCTGGTCAGTTCCGCTGCGGGGTCTGCCCTTACTCTGACCGTCACAGCGTCCCAGTTGTTAACAGCGATAGCAACGGCGGCGCCAGCGTTTAGAGACTTGGGGAACAACAGCGCGGCTTCAGCGGCCGATCCTTCATAAACGTCCAGTGGGCCACGAGCATTGCGTATCTCCTCAACCAAAGCCTCGTTCATCCAGGGCTGGACAAGGGAGCCCGGCAACTTCGTCGTCGTAATCGTGACTTTGTCATAGCCTTCCGCACGGGCGCCTGAGGACAAAAGGTCAAGGCCGCCAACTGCGCCGGATGTCAGGAAGAGCCGCCCCGGCCCGGCGGCGTTGAGCTGCTTTGAGAATTCTCTATCTGCCAGGGCGCCAATAGACGTCACGAGCAGGTCAACACCCGCCCGGAGCACAACCTCGGCGTGCTCGACGAGTGCTTCCTGACCTGCACACTCGACCAGTAGATCGCAACATTCCAGGGCCTCCGCCAGGTCCAGCTGTTTCACCGAGATATTACTGACCGGGCTTCGGGAGATAATTCCTTCCAGAACGGCCCCTGCGACCCGTCCCTCAGTAATCCCGGCGACGACGGGCACTCCAATGGCGCCGTAACCGATAACTCCGACACGGCAGGTGCGTGCTGACTTCATGATGTCCTTCGAGTCTTGATTGGGTAGTTGGATCCGCTCGCGCGTGTGGTTGACGAAACGCGGTGAGGAGAATGTCCTCGTCACGCTCGAAGGCACTTGTGCTCGCTCGAACACTGAACTACCGGGTGATTTACGCGCTGTTCAGCGCTTGGGGGAGAGACTTGGTTTCCCTCCGAAAGCCGGATTGCTGACGACAATCCGGCTTTCGGAGGGGCAGAATCCGGGAGGCCGTGTCCACCCAGCCCCTGGCATCTGGCCCTAATCCTGGTGACCAGCGCCGATAATGCCTCGTGCTTCGATTTCCACCGTTAGCCCATCTTCAACGAGACGGCTCACCTCCACCAGGGTGGAGCACGGAAAGTCGCCCGAGAACACTTCGGATCTTGCCTTGCCGACCAGGGCTTTATCGGAGATGTCGGTGAGGTAGATGCGCAGCGTGATGATGTCATCTACTGTGCCCCCGCATGCTTCGGTAAGTTCTTTGACCCTGCGGAAGGTCTCCCGCGACTGAAGATAGGTATCGTTTCCACCGACAATGCCGCCGCTACCGCCGGCATGCATGCCGGACAGGAAAAGTGCTGCCCCTGCAACCGTGCGTTACTGAACATCTTTTCGCGCGGAGGCTCGGGGACTGTCGCCGCTTTCACCCGGCTCAACGACTTACCCGTTCGTTGGACTCCCGGCGCAGGCGTTCGCGCACTGGCAGGAAGTCATACGTCGGATAGAACTCGGTGGAAAAGACACCCCAGGCCCGCCGTTCCAGCTCGACGTTCACGGTATTCAGCAGATGAGCCGGAAGCCGCAGAGTGACTATTTGACCTACACCCATGGCGACTACCCAAGAGACGATCTCACAACCTTCAGGCGGGAAGCCGTTCCACCAGTCCCGTTCATCCAGTCCGGCTTGAATCTGTTCCAGGTGCTGGGACTGATCATGCCGCAGAAATACTGTCAGCAGCATGGAGTCATTCATTACAGCCCGTCACCCCGGAGGATAGCGGCCTGCTTTTCTGCGTCGGCTTCGTAGACGCGCCTGATCCGCGCGACGCCGAGGTCGTGCTGGTAGAGGTGTTCGTCTTTGTCAGCGTCGGCGGCAAGTGCTTCGAGGACTTCCCGGTCCTGTTCCAGGACTGCCCAGTGCTTTTCTTCAAGGGTCGTCTTGTACATGAACCGCCAGACGTCGCGCTCCCAGTCCGAGACGGTGCGGGTGCGCCAGTGGAAGATGGCCGAGTTGTTTGCGTCAATGGGAGTGGCCATGCCGACGATGCCAAAAGTTCCGCCGGGTCCTGCGGACTCGGCATACGGGATTTCCAGATCGACGTAGTCCATGGCCTCGCGGCAGTATTCGACCCAGTCGAAGTTCACGCCGCGCTGGTCCGTCTTCTCAAAGAAGAAGCCTCGGTCAGTTTCGCGGATTCGGAAGCGGGCGCTGGTGTCTCCACCGAACATGGAGTGTGAGTCGCGGTGGAGGAACGCGCCGTGCATCGGGTCCAGGACGTTGTCCATGTAGAAGCGCCAGGGCCCCTTCCACTCCGCGAAGTTCGAGAACCAGGAAACCTCCGGATTCGCCAAGCGGTCCGGCAGCTTGAACTCCGTTACCTCGGAGTCGGCTGTCAGTGGCATGAACGCGAAGATGGTGTCGGCTGCTTCTGCAACTGCCAGCGAAGTGGTAACGGTTCGGCCCTCGAGGGCACATCCGGGCATGCCCGGGACAGAAATCACCGTGCCGTCTCCATCGACCTGTACGCCGTGATACTTGCAGGCAACACGGTCTCCGAGGTGCTGACCGACTGAGAGGGGGGCACTGCGGTGGGGGCAGCGGTCCTCGAGCATGCGAATACGTCCGGTGGCGTCGCGGAACAGCAGCCAGTCCACACCCAGGCGCTTAACCTTGACCATGTCCCCAACGCCAACGAAGCGCGAGGGGTAGATGGGGTACCACCGGTCTCGCAGCCCCATGGCTGCCAGTTCTTTGGCATCGACTTCGTGGCGGACGCCGACGACGTTTTTTGTCTTGGTCTTCCCGGTGGTCGGACGAGCGGTTTGCGTTGTAGTTGTCATTTCTTATTCTCCCAGTCGTCGCATTTCGGCGCGGAAACGGGCTTCGTCCCACGGTTTGCCATCCGGAGCATTGAGACCAAGGCCGTTCAGACCTGCAACCATCCCTGGCAAATCTTTTGTGCCGCCGCCGAAGACCTCGCTCAGTGCCCCTGCTAGTTTCTTCTCGTAGGGAGTTGCGGGCCTGGTGAGGGCCTGATTCGGTTCTAGGTACTGTTCAGGCACGGAAGTCCTCCTCTGGTTCGGCGAAGGTGTGCAGGCCTTCGGCGATGTTCATAAATGATGTGGCCCACTCGTTGAAAGAGTCGGCCCGTGTTCGGTGCGCGGGGACGGCGGTGTTTTCGATGATGACGAAGACGCCGTTGTCGATTCCTCCGGCGATGCTTTGCGGTTCGGCAATGTCGGTGTCTGCCTGCGGCACCGCGGCGATGACCAGCGATGGTGCCTGAACGAGTTGGAGCGAATGTGCATATCCCTCGATGGAGGTGTCCACTTCCGGGTCTGCGAGAATCAGGCTCTTGACCAGCTCGGGATGACGGCCGGCCAGCACGATGGTGGCGTAGGCGGCCCGTCCGGAGGCCACCAGGTGCACGGGGGTGACCCCGCCGTCCTGGAGTGCTGCCGCAGCACCTGAGACCCACTCTTCAAGCTGGTCTTCGGTGACGGTGGCACCGAGAAAGGCGCCATCGAAGTTTTCCCAGGTTTGTGCATCGTAGGCAGCGACCTGCCGGCTATACCACTCCACGGCTCCGGTGCCGTTGTGAAGGCAGACGACACGGTGCCGGATTTGCCCTATGTCCGGTGGTGGACTGTCCAAAGTCAGTGGTTCTGTCAGTGCTATTTTTTCCTCGTCCCTCTAGTGGTTCCGGCTGGGATATGCACCGGCGGCACGAACGGTCCCGGCGCCGGGTCCAGGGCTGTGACGTCAATTTCGATGACGGCCGGTCCCCGGACCGCCAACGCTTCTGCCAGTGCCTGATCGAATTGTCCGGAGCCGCTGACCCGCCAGAACGGCAGGCGTAGTGATTGGGCCAACAGGTCAAAGTCCGGAGTGTAAAGATCCACGCCAGCTTGGGCGAAGCCGTTGGCTTTTTGCATGTTCCGGAGGACTCCGTAGCCGTTGTCGTTGAAGACCAGCACTACGCACCAGGCGCCCGAGCCTCCGAGTGAGGCGAGCTCACCGAGGTGGACCGCCAGTCCGCCATCACCGACGATCACCGCGGTGGGGATCCCGGGCCGGGCGCAGGCGGCGCCGATGCCCATCGCAAGTCCCTGTCCGATGCCGCCGCCGAGCGGGAAAATATTGGTTTCCCGTGAGTAGATCTCCAGCAGGCGGTTGCCCCATTGGCTGGAGGGGATTGTTACGTCGCGGGCGATTACGGATTCGCGGTCAAGCCGCCGACGAAGGCTTTCGCAGATCTCGGCGTACCCGCCGATGTATTCGGTCAGGGCGGCCCGGACGTTGCGTCGGGTCGCGCGTACCCGCTCGGTCCAGCCGGCATCGACGCCGGGGGCGGGGAGTTTCGCGATGATTTGCTCGAGCAGGACTTGGGAATCACCTTCCAGCCCGACATCGGCCGGGTAGACCCGGCCGATGGCTGCAGGATCGATGTCTAGCTGGATGTGTGTGCTGGGCAGTGCCATAGAGTAGTGCTTTGTTTCATTGGAGCGGAAGTGTGTTCCAACACTCAGCAGCACGTCCGCGTCCGCCAGGAGCGCTGCGGCCTCGGGGGTGGTAGCGAAGTTGCCGATCACCTGGTCATCATCTTCGGGTACGACGCCTCTGCCGGAATTGCTGGTCAGTAGCCCGGCGCCGAGGCGGTGCAGCAGCTCAGCCAGGGCTGTACCGGCACTCGCGGCTCCACCGCCTGCCCAGATGAGGGGCGTTTTGGCCTGGGAGAGCATTTCAACGACTTTGGCCAGAGCTTCCTCGTCGATGGAGGTTTCAGGCTGGCTGGGGGAGTCCGCCGGGCGCTGTTCCTCGGGCAGGGCCAGGTACTGCAGGTCGATGGGCCATTCCAGGCTGGCCGGTGTATAGGGGGCGGTCAGCAGGTGCGCGATAGCTTCTTCCAGATCTGCTTCGGCATCTTTGGCGTTGAAGATGGTCCGCGCGTAGCCCGATACTGCGTGAAGCATCTGCAGCTGTCGTGGGACCTCATGGATCACTCCGCGGTTGCTTCCGAGGAATTCACTGTCAATTTGGCCGGTGATATGCAGCACGCGGCTGCCTGCGGTCAGCGCCTCCACCATGGACCCGGCAGCGTTGCCGGCGCCTGTTCCGGTGCTGGTGAGGGCGACGCCGAACTTGCCCGAAGCGCGTGCGTAGGCGTCCGCCGCGTTTACTGCCGCGGCTTCGTGGCGGACGGCGACGAAGTTCAGTTCCCGGTCCACGGCCTCGATGAGGGGAAGGTTGTGGATGCTGATCACCCCGAAGGCGGTGTCAATGCCGTGCCTGCGCATTACCCGGACGAGGATGTCACCGCCGGTTGGGTTTTGGGGCATTTTCGTTCCTTGTTCCATGGACATGTCTTATCTCTTTCGTAGATCAGGGCCGGGCATGCCGTTGAGCGTGAGCCGGATGGCAGGTGCCTTACACATAGCGGCCTACACCGCCGCCGACGTCGATCGTGGCTCCTGTGGTGTAGCCGCTTAGCGGGGACAGAAGGGTAAGAATGTGGAAGGCGACTTCTTCGGCTGTGCCGAAGCGGCCCAGCTTTACCCCCCGGTCCTTGGTGATCTCGGCGCTCCACTCCGTGAAGTCCAGGCCGCTGCCTGACTGCTCGAATCGCCGGCGCCACTGGCCGGTGTCGACCAGGCCGAGCAGCACCGAGTTGACCCTGGTACGGTCCGCGGCGAGATCTTCAGACAATGAGTGGCTCAGGTTCAACAACCCGGCGCGCGCGGCTGAAGTAGCGGCCAGGCGCAGCTCAGGTTGGCGGGACAGGATTGCATTGACGTTGACCACTGAGCCGTGCGGCGACGCGGCCAGGGCAGCCCGCGCCGAGCGTACGATGTTCAACACACCGAAAATTTTGAGGTCAAATTCTTCGCGGAACTGCTCGTCGGACGTCTCATCCAAGGTAGCCATGAGGGAGCGGCCGGCGTTGCACACCAGCCCGTCAACAGCCCCGAAGCTTTCCAAGGTCCCGGCGACGAACGCGTCGGTGGCTTTGCGGTCGGTCACGTCGCAGGTGGCCAAATAGATGGAGTTTTTATCAGCCCACGCAAACTGATCGAAAGCCGCCGCGAGGCGCCCGGCATCACGGGCGCAGGCAGCTACCTTCGCGCCTTCTGCAAGCAGGTAACGGGCGGTAGCCAGGCCGACGCCGGAACTCGCTCCCGTCACAACGACGGTGCGGTCCTTTAATTGCAGATCCATCTGGTGGTCTCCTTGATAATCAGCCGGAGCCCGGCGTCCTGGGGTATTTTTCGGGAAAGGGGGATGTTGTGGGTGGTGTTAGCTGACTCAGTGCCCCATGACAAAGCCGCCGTCAACGATGATGTTCTGACCGGTAATGAACGCTGCCGCGTCCGAGAGCAGGAACTGGACGACGCCCGAGACATCCTCGGGCACCTGATCCCTTTCCAATACCCTTGTCTCTTCGTAGAGCCGGTAGCGGGAGGCCGGCACGGACTCGGTTGCCTCGACCCTGGTCAGGCCCGGGGAGACAGCATTGACCCGGACCCCGGCTGCTCCCGCATCCCGGGCCATGGTCCGGGTCATTGCCAGGACTGCGCCTTTGGAGCTGACATAGTGGACCAGGCGCGGCGAGCCGTATAGCGCGGCGTCGGAGGCGACATTAACGATGGCGCCTGTCTGCTTTTGTGCCAGCTGTGGATAGAGGTGCTTGCTCACCAGCCAGGTGCCGAAGGTGTTCACCGTCATGACCCGCTGGAAGAAGTCCTCTTCAAGTTCCCAGAAGGTGTCCCCGCCAACGCCGTCGGCAAGAGCTGCATTGTTGACCAGGCCATCTGCCCCGCCTAGTTCCTGAACGGTATCGGCCAAAGCCGCAACGGAGTCCTTGTCCGCGATGTCGGTGATGATTGCCGTTGCATCAAAGCCGCGTTCGCGCAGCGTATCTGCTGCACATTCTGCGAGGTCGGCGTTTTTCTCAGCGATGACGATGCGGTCGCCTCCGGCTGCCAGCCGTTCGGCGATACTGAATCCCAGCCCACGTCCAGAGCCTGTTACTACGATCAGCCGTGTCATGAAAGCCTCTTCCAAAACTCTAGAATCGACGACGCCATCTCTGCCGGCTTCTCCTGCACTGCGGCATGGCCTGCACGGGGAATGATCTTGAAAGAAGCGTCTGTTATGGATTTGGCGAGAATCCGGGATTCAGCCACACCGGTGACTACATCGTCTTCGCCGACCAAAACCAGTGATGGTACCTGCAGGGACGACAGCACATTCGATGTGTCGGTAGCTGCCATCATGGCCGCTGCCGCTGTGTAACCGGGCAACCGGACCGCCGCCATCTCGGACCTGACCGCCGCGGCTGTCGCAGCATTCGTTGCCGGCGAGACCAGCCTGGACGCGCGCCGGTCGGCAAACGCTTCTGGCCCCAGTTCAGCCAGTTCCGGGACGCGAGCCAGCATCCTGTCCACCGACTCACCGGTAACGGCCGAGCCTCGGGTGCTGTCCGCCAGCACCAGGGAGCGGACAGCACCCGGTTCCTGCGCTACCACTTTGGTGGCGATGACTCCTCCCCACGAGGTCCCAATCAGGTGTGCGGGACCAAGGGCAAGGGAAGTCAAAATCTGCAGGACGAGCCCGGGATGGTCGACCGGACCCAGCGGATCCGCGGACTCCCCGTACCCTGGTGCATCCCAGCAGAACGTGCGGTAGCCGGCCTCACTGAGCAGCTGTGCCAGCGCCCCGCAGGATGAGGCGTTACCCCCGATGCCGTGCATCAGGAAAACAGGCGCTCCTTCACCACGGACGACCAGGGAGACGCCGTGGAGGGAAATACGGCTGCCCAAGCTTCGGGTGGCGGGACCTGCCTCAGTGGGCAGCTGCATGACTTACCGAATCTGACGACGGAACAGTGAAGTAGTCCGCGCTGCCCGGGACGACGAGGGAGCGGTAGCCGTCATCGGGGATTCCGGCCATCGCAGTGCGAACGTTGACCGTGGGGGGCCCGGCGGTTCCCCACTGGTCCGACAGTTCCGGGGTCCGCTTCCAGGTGCGGCACAGCCAGCTGTCCTCATCAACCTGCGCAACTTCCGAGGTGTACTCACAAACCAAGCCAGCAGGGTCGGTGAAGTAGGAGAAGGTGTTATCCCCGGGACCGTGGCGTCCCGGTCCCCACTGGGGGGCGATACCGTGGGTTTTGAGGGACCCGATACCACGCATGAAGTGGTCGATGCTCTGCATTTCGTAGGCCACATGGTTGACTGCTGTCCACGGGGCCTGGTTGAAGGCGATGACATGGTGCTCGGAATTGCACCGCAGGAAGGACATCTGGTGCTCGGACCAGTCCGAGACCCGCATGCCCAGGACCTGGGTGTAGAAGGCGGTTGCCCGGTCAATGTCGATCGTGTTCAGCACGACGTGGGCAATTTTGCGCGGGATTGCCCGGCGTCCGGATGGCTCCTGGCTGACGACCGCGTGAACGTCAGCGGACAGCTCTACGAGCCTTCCCTCGGGGTCAACCAGCTGCAGGCCGTATCCGCCGGCAGCGTCGTCCAGGGGTCCGGGTTCACGGAAGAGGGGAATACCCAGAGCAGCGAGCTTAAGGGCTGCCTGGTCCACCTCCTGGGGCGTGGCGAGTGCGAAGGCGACGCCGCCAAGCGCGTTCTGCTGGCCCTTTTCCAGCTTTAGAATGTGGTGCTCGGAGCCGGTCCCGCGGAGCCAGAAGCGGTCGCTGTCCTCCTCGACGGTGGAAAGGCCCCAGACCTCGTGGTAGAAATCCTTGGCACGTGCCGTTTCCGGTACCTTCAAGGACACCGAGCGAAGGGATCGCAACTTACAGACAGGCTCTGCTGCGAAGAAATTCATGGGGCTACCTTCTTACTTTTCGAGGGTTTAGAGATCAAGAATCAGTTCGGCCGAACTGCAACGCGAGACGCATACGAACATGGATTTGTTTGCGGCCTGCTCGGCCTGGGTGAGGAGAAAATCACGGTGCTCCACGTCGCCGCTGATGACGCGTGTTTCGCAGGTACCGCAGATTCCTTCAGCGCAGGAGCTGGGAACGTCGATGCCTGCGTTGTTGAGGGCATCAAGCACAGATATGTCAGGCCCGACGGGGATGCGTTGGCCGGTGCTGTTGCACACCACGTCAAATGCTGATTCGCTCTCCACCGGGACCGCAACTTTTTCTGGTGCCTTGAACCGCTCGATTCGAAGCTGCGCTTCGTCCTGCATGGCCCCGGCAACGGCTTTCAGCAGCGGTTCCGGACCACAGGCGTAAACCAGTGCATCCGGGCTCAGGGTTCCGACAGCGGCGGCCAGGTCAGGGTAGCTGCCGTTGGCTTCGTCGTCGGCGTGGATGGTGATCCGGTCCTGGGGCAGGGTGTCGATCTCGGGAAGAAAGGCCATACTGGCGCGGGACCGGCCGGTGTAGAGCAGCGACCAATCCGCGCCTGCTGCATGCAGTTGCCGCGCCATGGAGATGATCGGGGTGATGCCGATCCCGCCGGCGACCAGCACGTAGCGTCCGGCGTCTTCGAGCACGAAGTTATTGCGCGGGCCTTCTACCTTAAGGAGTGCTCCCACCGGTAGACCCTCATGGACGTGTTGGCTGCCGCCGCGTGAGTCGGGAGTCCGGAGCACAGCTACCGTCCAGCTGGTCGAATCCAGTGGATCGGAGCACAGCGAGTACTCGCGTATGAGCCCGTTGGGCAGGTGAAGGCTCAGGTGGGAACCGGGCTGCCATTGGGGCAGCTGTGCTCCGGACGGGTCAGCGAAGGTAACGCTGGTTACCCCGTCCGATTCCCACGTTTTTTGCTGGACCCTCAGGTTCCGTGCGGTGGGCTCCCCGGTCGTTGCCCGGTCAGTGGTCGGATTCTGCTGGGGTGATTCTTCCGGTCCCCGTGTGTCCAAAGTGACGGTAGTCATGATTCACTCCTGGCCCCGGTGGGCAATGGCTTCAATTTCCACCGTGGCACCGTACGGCAGCGCAGATACTTCCACGAACGTCCTTGCCGGCCGGGGAGCGGTGAAGAGCTGTTCGTACTGGCTGTTGGCTTCTTCGCGCAGGGTCAGGTCCGTGACGAAGTAGGTGGTCTTGACGATGTCCTGCATGGACATGCCGATGGTCGCCAACCGTTCCGAGAGCCTGGTTGTAGCGGCCTCGATGGCCTCGATTCGGCCACTAACGGGGATGTAGTTTTCATCGACGGACAACGCCCCGGACACGAAGCCGAAACCCCCGGCCTGGTATGCCGGACTGTAGGGGTGAGCACTCACTGACTTGCCTTTCGTGGGGGATGGATTGGAATATGCTGCGGATTTCATGCGCCGACCCAGGGGAGTGGGGCGCCGGAAAGATCGACGTATATGCTCTTTTGGCGCATGTAGGAGCGGATACCGTCCCTGCCTTTTTCGGTGCCCAGCCCGCTTTCTTTGATCCCGCTGAAGGGGGTGGCGATGCTGAATTGCTTGTACGTGTTGATCCAGACGGTGCCCGCAGCAACGGCGCGCGCAATGCGCCAGGCCCGCCGGTAGTCGGCCGTCCAGATGCCGCAGGCCAGACCAAACACACTGTCGTTGGCCTGGGCCAGCAGGTCAGTTTCATCATCAAAGGGAAGAACCACAGCCACGGGACCGAAGATCTCCTCCTGGCAGATCAGGTCGGAGTTGGCCACGCCGGCAATGATGGTCGGCAGGTAATATGCGCCCTGCTGCAGCTCCAGCTCCGCCGGCCGTGCGCCGCCGCACAGGATCTGCGCTCCCGCTGCCCGCGCATCCTCAACCATTTTTTCAACCGAATCCCTGTGGGCATGGGCAACAAGAGGTGCAACCTGTGTGCCTGGGTCGGTTCCTGGACCCACCCGCAGGGATTGGGCTCCTTCGACTAAGCGTGCCAGCACGGCGTCATAAATGGTCCGTTGGATGAATACCCGCGAACCGGCGATGCAGCTTTGGCCGCTGGAGGAAAAGATTCCGTAAAGCACCCCGGCAATGGCTTGATCCAGATCCGCGTCCGAAAAAATGATGGTTGGCGATTTCCCGCCCAGTTCCAGCGTGATTGGCATGATCTTCTCGGCTGCGATGCGGCCCAGCTGCCGCCCGGTCGAGGTGCCGCCGGTGAAGGAAACCTTGCCGACATCCCTGTGCCGTGCCAGAGCGTCCCCGACGGTCCTTCCCGGGCCGGGAAGGACCGAAAGCAGGCCCGATGGCAGTCCTGCCTCGTCACAGATCCTTGCCAGCAGCAGCGACACCCAGGGTGCCCAGACCGGCGGTTTGATCACGACGGCGTTGCCCGCGGCAAGGGCCGGAGCAACCTTTTGCGCGTCGCTGGCAATGGGCGAGTTCCACGGTGTAATGGCAGCCACCACACCGATGTGCTCATAGGTGGAGATACTCAGGTAGTCACCCCTCGGCGGGGTTAGCGCATCCTCCATGGTTTCAAGGGCCGATGCGGTGAAACGGAACGTGGCCGCAGCGCTAATGGCCAACGCCCGGGTTTCCTTGAGCGTCTTACCGGTGTCCTGGGTTTGAAGAACGGCGATCCGGTCAGCATTGGCTTCCAGAGCCGAACCGATCCTGTGCAAAACAGCAGCGCGTTCGTGCGGTAGCTTACGGGCCCAGCCGGACTCTTCAATGGCCGCCTGGCCGGCCGAGACCGCGGCATCAACATCGTCAACGGTGGCACCATGGAGCGTCGCGAAGACCTCAGAAGTTGCGGGATTGACGGACTCGATCAGTGCCCCTGCGCCCCGGGCCCAGACCCCGCCAACGTAAATCTCGTCCAGCGTGTCCACGCCGGGTTCAAAGCCGCGGAAGGGGATATATCCTTCGGAGTCTGTAGCGGCCGGCCGTTCTACGATGCCCGCGCTGCTCTGCGTTGTCATCTTCAGGGTCCACCAATCTTTATAGTCACTCAGGCTGCCGCCGACGTTGTTCGCGGCTGTCCCGCAGTCGCGGAAGCGACCGAAATGTGAACTAGGTCATGCCAAAGATATAACAGCACTAAGATACTTTGTGTCAAGGCAGTGGGGTCTTGATCTTTAAGCGCTAAGGAGATAGAACTAACACAACGCCATGATCTTCACCACACTTAAGCACCTCGCCAGCCCCCGCCCATATGGGCGGGGTGACGGTGAGAGAGCACGTGTCGTGCGTGAACGGAGAAACCGCCATGACGTAGCCGCCGGCGACGACGCCTGGGCCTCGTCCATGGCCTTGACTCGCGAGCCGCCTACGGGCGGGTGGCATGCCCCCGCTTCGAGAATGTATTCGAAGCCCTCACAACCTTAAGGATGTCCGATGGACACGATGAGCGAACCCAAGAAGCAGGAAGAGACCAAACCGAATTGGTGGGTACTTTGTCTGGCGTGTGCGGCCGTAGTGCTCGACGGATACGACACGGTCGCGTTGGGCGTGTCCATACCGGCGATCGCCAAGGACTGGGGTGTTCAACCCTCGCACTTTACTGCTGCCCTCGCGCTGACCAGCGCAGGAGTGGCTCTGGGATACCTGGCGGTAGGGCGCCTCGTGGCCAAGCTGGGCACTAGGAACGTCATTTTTTCAGCGGTCTTGGTGTTCACCCTGGGTTCATTGCTGACAGCATGGTCCGGTTCAATTGTGGAGCTGACGATTCTACGTTTCGTGACCGGCCTGGGACTGGGTGCCGTGCTGCCAGCCGCTGTCGCCCATGCGACCGCAGTCAATCCCGCTCGGTTGCGTCAATCGATTGCGGTGGTCGTAATGACGGGCATCTCCCTCGGGGCGCTGATCGCGGGGCTGGCCGGGAGCGCCATCGTGGGCGCATTCGGGTGGGAATGGGTGTTCATTACCGGAGCTATCGCCTCTGCCGTGCTTCTGCCGTTCCTGTGGTTCGGACTGTCCGGTAGCCCGGTATCGAGCACACCCATTGAGGCGGCCGAGGCCAAGCACCATGCGTCGGTTGCGCGCCTGTTCGATGCTTCCGTACGAAGCAGAACCCTCCTCCTGTGGGCTTTTTCGTTCCTCATCTTCGCCTCGTTCTACGTGTTCTCCTCGTGGTTGCCAACACTGCTCACCAGCTACGGCTTCAGTGCCGGCCTAGCACCACTGGGGTCGGCGGCCCTGGGCATAGGAAGCATCATCGGTGCCGGCGTACTAATCCTCGCATCGCGTCGCTTCCGGATGACGTCCGTTCTGGCTGGAACCTCGGCAGTAGCGATCGTGTTCCTTGTCATCTCTGCATTCCTCGGCCCGGACAAAGCGCTGCTGCTGATGGTCTTCGGTGGCGTCGGCCTCGGACTTCAGGCCGGCATGATCGGCCAGGCCGCGTTGGCGGTGACGCTGTACCCCCAAGCAACGGTGACCGCCGGTGTCGGCTGGGCGGCTTCAATGGGCCGACTCGGATCGGTTGTCGGCCCGATTTTCGGCGGCGTCCTAATCGGAATCGGCGTGGATACCAGCATCATCGTTCTCTCCGTATGCGTGCCCGTGATCATCGCTCTGGTATTGGTGCTGATTCTAGGACGGATCACAGCAGCCAAAGCGACGGTTCCGACGTCATTACAGCCGGCGAAATCGCCCCTCACCGCGCCTCGGACCTAGCGTAGACCCTGCCCTGCACTGCCCCTTCGACACCCGACCGCAGGGGCAGTGCAGGAGGTTGAATTCTAGTACTCCTGCCGTCAGTGGAATGCCTCCCGGGACGCACCTGGGGAAAGAAGAAGAAAGTCCTGGCGCGCGGCCCACAGAATCACGGCCATCGTCAACACCGTCGCGCGGGAGATCGAGAAGTAACACCTACCCGCACCACTCGACCATTGGATTGGCAGCACCCCGCTAGCGCGCGCATCGAGGATCTGGCGTAAAAAGAGCTGGCGTGCCATGGGCCAGCAACGAGTTCGGCTTGCTGCCGCTCTGGGCGTGCTGGGCGCTGGCACCCCTATGAGTGACTCCTCAGGATTGACGCCCTAGAGGTGAGACGGTTTGTCTACGCCCGGTCCTCCACCGTGTGGGACATCATCGCCGATGAAAGCAACTACACCGTCTGGGACTCGGGAATAACCCGTATCGAGGGTCAGATACGCAACGGCGGCACCATCAGAATCCGAACCCTGACCAACGGACACCGAAGCTTCCGCCTGCGCGTCCAACAGATCCCCGGAGAGATGATGACCTGGACCGGCGGCCTGCCACTGGGCCTATTCACAGGCGTGCGGACGTTCACACTTTCTCCCCGGACGGGAAGACTCACCTGCGGGTGAGAGAAGAATTCAGCGGCCCGGTGCTGGGACTGATCTGGAGGACTGTACCGGACCTCGGACAGGATTGTGCCGGCTACGTCAACGCCGTGAAGGAACGCGCGGAACTGATCGGCTGAACTCTCCCGGACGTGACCGGCACCGGTAGCTCAAGCGGGCGCGCAGCGGCCTGTTAGCCGTGACGTTGATGAACTCCAGGGCTGCGTCCGCGACGTCGCGTCAGCCGTGGTCGATGGTCAGTGAATGGCCCCGATCGGGTATTTCCTTGATCTCGGTGAGTCCGGAGTTTCCGCAGCCGGACGAGGCGGCGGGAGTCAGACGCCCCGCATCGCCCGTGGAGTCAGGAAAGTCCGGTCGCGTAGGTGAACCATTCATCGTCGATGCCCAGGCGATGCCGCTCGTCGGGGGTATCCGCGTACACGCACCATTCAGTTAGCCCTTCTTCGGCGACTATCGCTGTCCATAGGGCGTGCCCGTCCAGAGCGGAGACTCCCGGACACACGGTGTGGCCGACGATGGTGACCCTGTTACCGCGAGTAGGACGGCTTCAAAGGTGTTTCTGTACCCCGCGTAGGAATCGAAGAAGCCGCGCCAGGCTTCAGTGCAGGCAGCCTTGCCCGTGACGGCGGTTCCGGCCGTGTCGATGAACGTGTGGTTGTTGGCCATCAGCTGCACAAGGCCTGTCAGGGCGCCTGCGTTGATGCGTTCGTTGAACCTAACGGCTATGGCGGCGGCGTCATTCATGCCGGAACGGTACCACCGTTGGGGTATTCGTTGACGGTCAGCGACGTGGGCCAGCCGGGATTACGGGTACAACTCGGAGCCGACGGTGGCTATTCTGTCGCTTGTGGAAGTCGTTCAGCTGGGGCCAGCGCGGATAGCGTTCTGTGGGGCAGGCGGGGTCTGGCAGATTCATGCCCGATGAGGGTTGGCCGGACGGCCCGGTTGTTGTAGGCGCGGCTTGGGACTTTTCGGCGCAAATGGTCGTGGAAGCATCGGGCCTCGCTGCTGGTTTGGGACTGCATCTTGTCTGTGCGTTCGTGGATCCTGCCAGCTACCTGACGGAGTGGGAGCCGGGCGGCGCCAGCGCAGCCGTTTCCCTGGATCCCGCCGGAAACGAAGAGACGGATTTTCCTTCGGGCCAGGTCCTGCGGCGGCTTGAAGCCATCCTCGGATCGCCGGGCCGGGAATGGTCATTCCGCGTGCTCAACGGTGACGTTGCGCTGCACTCGGGCGTCTGGCGAAAAGCGCCGGCGCATCCTTGATTATCGTAGGCGGCCACCGGCCCGGCATCCGTGCCGCGATGGACCGCTTCCTCGAAGGTTCGGTGTCCGCCGCCCTGGTCCGCTCACAGTGGCGGCCGGTCCTCATTGTTCCCAGCCGTGCATAAGGGGACTCCGGTCGCCGCATTCCGACGCGCTCAAGGGGGCCGTTTCTGGGAAGCAGTCGCACGGGCCGTCAGAGTTCGCCCCTCGTTCATGCGTCGTTTCCAACCAAGACACAGGGGTCGATCAAGGTCGGAATGAAAGCGCGATCATCAGGTCCCAATGCCAGGCGATGAAAGCGCGATCATTTGCCGGGTGCCGCGAAGGCACACCCCCTGAATCCAAATGGAGCATCCATGAAGTCCCCCAAGTTTCTCTTCGGAGCGGCGCTGGCCGTGGCTGGAACTGTCCTGCTCTCCGCATGCACACCTCCCGCCTCATCACCTGCCGGGCAATCTGCGGGCAGCAGCAACGAGTCGCTGGTCATCTACAGCAACTCGGTGTCCGACGGCCGCGGCGACTGGCTCAAGCAGAAGGCCGCAGAGGCCGGTTTCGCGCTCAACATTGTGGACCTCGGTGGCGGCGATGTGATGAACCGCCTGTCCGCGGAGAGAAACAACCCCGTCGCGGACGTAACTTTTGGCCTGAACAATGTCTACCTGGAAAAGCTCAAAGCCCAGAACGTTCTGGAGGCCTACACGCCCTCGTGGGCCGGCGACGTGGATGCGTCCCTGGGTGATGCGGACAAGCAGTTCTGGCCAATCGTGCGCGAGCCCATCATGCTCGTCTTCAACAAGGGCGCCTATCCGGATGCCGCCCAAGCCCCCTCGGACTGGACGGATCTTTCGAGCAAGGATGCCTTCAAGGGCAGGTACGAGGTGCCGACATCGCTCGGTGGCGCCACGACGCAAATGGTGCTCGCCGGCATCCTGGCCCGATACGCCGACCCCAACGGTGAACTGGGCATCAGCCAGGACGGCTGGAATGCGGTCAAGGGCTATTTCGCCAACGGAAGTCCCGCCGTCAAGGGTGAGGACCTGTATGCGCGCATGAAGGCCGGCAAGGTTGATGCGGGGCAAATGTGGCTGGCCGGCAAGGCAAGCCGCGAGACCCAGTACGGCGTCCAGACCCAGGCGGCGCAGCCGGCCGTGGGCGTGCCGTTTGCCGTCCAACAGGTTGCCCTGGTCAAGGGATCCACGAAACAGGAAACGGCTGAGAAGTTCATTGACTGGTTTGGCAGTGCCGACGTCCAGGCCCAGTGGTCGGTGAAATTCTTTACCGCCCCCACGAATCTGAAGGCCGCAGCAAATGCCAACCAGGATGCCATCAAGCAGACCGATGCATTCAGCCGGCAGAACATCGATTGGGCTCTGGTGGCGAAGAACATTGACGCCTGGGTGGAAAAGATCGATCTCGAGTACCGGAAATGATCACCTTCGAAAATATTGACGTCAACTTTGACGGTTTCAACGCCCTCCCCGAATTCAACCTGACCATCAAAGAAGGCGAGTTCTTCACGCTGCTTGGCCCATCGGGCTGCGGAAAATCCACCGCCCTGCGCACCTTGGCAGGATTTATCCAGCCGCTCGCCGGAGACGTATGGATCGATGGTCAGCGCGTCACCAACCTCCCGAGCCGACGCCGTGAGATTGGAATGGTCTTCCAGAACTACGCACTCTTTCCCACGATGTCGGTCGAAGACAATATCGCCTTCGGACTCAAGGTCTCCGGCGTCTCCAAGGCAGAGTCGGCCCGCCGCGTCGCCGGGATCGCAGAGGCGGTAAACCTGACACAGAACCAATTGGTCAAAGGAGTCGCCGAGCTGTCCGGTGGTCAGCAGCAGCGGGTGGCGATCGCTCGTGCCCTCGTGCTGCGCCCCAAGATCCTGCTTCTGGACGAGCCGCTGTCCAACCTTGACGCCAAGCTCCGCCATCAACTGCGCATCCAGCTCAAAGAGCTGCAGGAACACTTTGGCATCACCACCGTCTACGTCACACACGACCAGGACGAGGCCCTCACCATGAGCGACAGGATCGCCGTCATGAACCAGGGCCGCATTGAGCAGGTGGGGACTCCTGCCCAGGTGTATGATGCATCGGCCACCGAGTTTGTCTGCAATTTCATCGGCGAAAACAACCGCCTGACTCCAGGGTCCCTGGGCGCGCTCCGGTCCGCAGGCGCCACACTGCTGGATCCGGAGGCGGAGTCCTATGTCCGCATCGAAAAGACCTGCATCACAGCCTCCGACCGGCATCGAGCGAGGACGGCCCCCGATGCCGGTTTGCGCGCAACGTCCGGAGCAGCGGGCCGGGCGGTTCTTCCCGGTGTCGTACGGTCGAAGCAGTACCACGGCCTCTACAGCAGTTACCGGGTGGAAGCGGCCGGAGGATTGTTCAAAGGCATCATCCAGGAGTACGGGCATCCGGGTTTTGTCGTCGGCGACGCCGTGGATTTGGCCATCGACTCACGTGACGTGCTGCAGTACGCGGGGGCCGGACTGTGAACGGCTCGGCGCGGCTCATGCTGAGGTCACCGCTGTTCGTGGTGGTCACCCTGGCAGTCCTGTGGTTCTCGGTGACCTTTTTGATTTACCCGAACGTTCGGCTGCTGGGAACCGTGTTTTTCCCCGAATCGGGATTCTCGCTGCGGGCCTTCCAGCGGCTGGCCTCGTCCGAACGCGCCATGGCTTCGCTGCGGAACAGCTTCGTGCTGGCAGCGGTCCTGTCCGTGACGGTGAACATTGTGGGCATCTTCATTGTGCTGGCCACACGCTACTTCGACGTCAAAGGCGCCAAGATCCTGTGGATCGGCTACGCCACGACCCTGGTCTACGGCGGCATAGTGCAGGTGGCCGGCTACAAGATCATCTACGGCGAACACGGCTTCATCACCAATGCCATTGCCGGGGTGTTCCCCGACATGGACAGGGCATGGTTCACCGGGATGGCGGCGGTGGTGTTTGTCATGACCCTGGCCGGCACAGGGCACCACCTGTTGTTCATGAGCAATGCTTTGGCCCGGGCGGACTTCCAGACGGTGGAGGCGGCCCGGATGATGGGCGCGTCCGCAGGGACGGTGCTGTGGCGGATTGTGCTGCCCACCCTCAAGCCCATGATTTTTGCAATCACCATCCTGACCTTTCTGGGCGGGCTGGGGGCACTGGCCGCCCCGCAGGTGCTTGGCGGCACCAGCTTCCAGACCATCACACCCATGATCCTGACATTCGCCAATGCGCCGTCGTCACGGGATCTGGCGGCCACGCTGGCCATGGTGCTGGGGGTGTCCACCATCGTCCTGCTGGCCGTGCTGAACCGGCTGGAAAAGGGCGGCACGTACTTTGCCGTGTCCAAGGTGTCGGCGGCGATGCAGACGCAACGTATCGAAAACCGGGTGGCGAACGCCGTCGTTCATGTGGTGGCCTACGTCCTGCTCGTCATGTATGTGGTGCCGCCGCTGCTGATCGTGGTCTTTTCCTTTACCAATGCCGCGGCCATCAACAGCGGAACGCTGGGCTGGGACAGTTTCACGCTGCGCAACTATGCGGTGGTGTTCAGCGACTATGCCGCCTTCTGGCCGTTCCTGGTCAGCATCGGCTACGGTGCCATCGCCTCGGTAGTGGTGGTGACCGGGCTGATCTTCGTCGCGAGGATGGTGCAAAGGTACCGCAACAGGATCACAACGGTGCTGGAATACGTACTGCACATTCCCTGGATCTTGCCGTCCACGCTCATTGCGCTGGGACTGATCGTCGGATTTGACCATCCCGAGTGGCTGGTGGGCGATGTGGTGCTTACCGGAACAGTGGCGATCCTGGCGATCGCTTACATTATCGGAAAGATCCCCTTCACCCTGCGGATGCTGAAAGCCGCCTTCGCCGGAGTGCCGGACCAGCTGGAGGACGCGGCGTCCATCCTCGGCGCCAAGCCCCTCGCCATCTTCCGCCGCGTGCTGCTGCCCATTGTGGCGCCGACGGCAGCGGCGATCGCGGCGCTGAACTTCAACCATCTCCTCGATGACTACGACACCGCAGTTTTTCTGGCCCACCCGCTGTACCAGCCGCTGGGCGTTGTCATCAAGAACGCCACCGGCGAGGACACACTCACCGACGCCACGGCATTGACGTTCGTCTACACGGTGCTACTGATGGTCATCACGGGAACAACGATGTGGCTGGTCTACGGGCGGGGAACGGGCAAAAAGAAGAACAAACCCGTCCAGGGCCCGAGGGCCGCGGAAGTGGTGACCGCACCGCGTGCGTCGCACAAGCAATTGCAGAAAGTCTAGGAAAACCATGTTTGGACGTCAGAAATTTGCAGGCATCAATGCCCCGCTCAACGCGGCATTCGCGGGCAGGCTGCCACTGGTGGCAGTGCACCGCGGAACGGGACTGGGATGCGTGGTTGAAAACACCCTGCCAGCGGTGACCGCGGCGCTCCGGCAGGGCGCCGAGATGGTTGAGATTGACGTGGTGGAGTCCACCGACGGCGAGTTCTTCCTCTTCCATGACGGCTATGAAGGCATGCACTTTGGTCTGCAGGAAAACATCCGGACCATGGACAGCGACCAGATCCGGGCACTGCAGTACCAGTGGGCGGCCAGCAGCAGCGCGAGGTACGGCGTGGCGACCCTGGCTGAGGTGCTGACGGCCCATCCGGATGCCCTGTTCAACGTGGACAGGTCCTGGTGGTTCTGGCCCCGCTTGTTGCCGTACCTGGACCAGTTCCGGACGCCGGGTGCCAAGGTGCTCAAATCCCCGGTGACCGAGGAATATCTGGGTCTGCTGGCCAACCATGGGGTCAAATACCCCTACGCCCCGATGGTCCGCTCCCATCAGGAGGTCCTCCAGATTCTAGCCGCCACCGAAGTGAATGCTGTTGGCATGGAGCTGCTGCCCGATTCCGAGGACCACGAATTTGCCTCCCCGGACTACGTGCCGTGGCTGCATGACCAGGGCATGTTTGCACTGGTCAACGCCATCAACCTGAGCAATGGAGTTCCCTTGTTCTGCGGCTGGGACGATGAAGCATCAATCTTTGCGGGGCCGGAGGCTGGCTGGGGGAGGCTCATCGCCCATGGCGCTGACGTCATCCAAACGGACTGGCCGGGGATGCTCGTGCCGTACCGCAATGCGGTAGGGACCTTCCATGGCACACCGTTGGCCCTGGACGCACGCTAGGTTGGATCAGGTGAACAACGTCAGAACCGCCGATGGCTCCAACACCGAGGACGACGGCGCCACTCTTGAACCGCTCCAGGTGCGGATGGACGACGTCGCCCAGCTGGCCAAGGTTTCGCGCGCCACGGTGTCCCGCGTTCTGGTAGGGCATCCACCGGTCTCCGACGCGACGCGCGAAAAGGTGTTGAACGCCGTCCGCGCGCTGGGCTATGTGCCCAACATGATGGCACGCGGACTGGCCACCCGGGCCTCTGACCTGGTGGGCTTGCTCCTGCGCGATCCGCGCAACCCGGCCTACGGGCTGCTGCACTCGGAGATTCAGGCCTCGGCGAGTGCGCATCGATTGCAGCTTGTCACCGCGGTCCCGCACTGGGCGGAGGCGGCCGACGACGAGCTGGCAGCGTTGCGGAGGCTGTTGGGGTTGCGGGTTGGCGGTCTGCTGGTCTCCACCGGAGTGGTCAAGGCCCGCGACCTGGAGCCGTTCCTGGACAGCGTCCCGGTAATTTCGGTGGGCAGGGTGGAGGACCACCCGGGAATCTACGGCGTGTCCTATGACGAGGACACGAACGGTGCCATCCTGGCAGACCAGGTGGCCGCCGCGGGCCACCAGTCGGTGGCCGTCCTGCTGACCGGACCTGCCGTGTCGACAGCGGAAAACCGCCGGGGGCGCTCCATGGCAGCGCGCCTGGAGGGCTATGGCATCCACGTTGTCCGGGTTGCGGCGGACACCTTCGGGGCAACGGAAGAAGGAAGTGGGGACATTGTCCAGCTCGTCCGGGAGCGCCGGGTCACCGCGGCGATGTTCCCGAACGATGCGCGGGCCCTGAACTTCGTGCGACATGCACGGGCCTCGTCCCTGGACGTGCCGGTCGATGTGTCCGTCACCGGTTGTGACGGGGTAGCCATGGGCATGGACCTTCTGGGGTTGGCAACGCTTCGAATCCCGGTGGAAGCCGTGGCCCGCCGTGCCTTGGAAGTCCTGGGGGACTTGATGCGTGACCGCTCAGCGCCCGTCCGGCACGAACTCTTCCCCGGTGTCTTTACGCCTGGAAGGACGCTGGCACCGCCCCGGCACTGATCACCAGCCTCGGCGCTCCCTGGCGCGCAGAGGATCGTGGAGTGGCTGTTTGTTCCTTTTGAGGCGTCAGGGTGGACTCCGGGCCTTCTGCCCAGCATGATGAAGCCGTGATCACTGAATATTCTGCAAGCGGGGTGAGGCCGCGGCGGGCACTGACGGTTGGTTCCGCTGTGGTGGCCCGGTTGTTTCGTGATTTCAACAGCGAGTTTTCGACGACGAGTCCGGGCGTCGACCTTTCCAAGATCTCCCGGCCGGCGCTGCCCAGGTTTGCCGGCCGATACCGCTGGAGTACAACGCATGCCTGACGAAAAGAAGGGTGAGGTCCACTGGTTGCCGCAGCCCGAGGAGCAAGATTATCCGGGCGCGGCGGACTATCTTTCCTTACTTGAGTCCGACGACGTCATTGCCACCATTGTCGCGTCGCTCAGGGTCGCCCCCATCCAGCACCGCAAGGCCAAGGACATTCTCCGGGCCTCGAGGCTGGTGCTGCTGCCCGAGGACAACGCCCATGTGGCCTCGAAAACACCGACATTCCACTCAAACTGGCTGATGCGCCCCGGTAACCACGCAAGCCAACAGCAATGCCGGTAGAAGGAGGTACGTGTCGTTCTTTCAGCTTTCGCTGATCGCCGCGGTCGCGCTCCTCGGGCCGCTGTTGGCGCTCCCCCGGAAATGGCACCTTCCCGTGGTGCTGGGGCAGTTGCTGGCTGGAATCGCCATCGGGCGCACGGGTCTGGGCATGGTGGACTCCTCGGATCCCACGTTCACTTTTGTGGCCGACGTCGGGTTCGCCCTAGTCATGTTCGTCGCCGGGACGCATGTCCCAGTGCGGGACGTAGCCATCCGCCCCGCACTGGGTGCTGGCGCCCTGCGTGCCGGCATCGCCGCAGTGCTCGCGGCCGCCGCCGGAGCCGTCATTGCCTTTGCCTTTGGCACCGGACATGCTCCCCTTTACATCGTTCTGCTCGCTTCCTCTTCAGCAGCCTTGGTCCTGCCGATCGTCGACTCGCTGCGGCTGAAAGGACCGAAGGTCCTGACGATGACGGCGCAAGTGGCGGTAGCGGACATCGCCTGTATTGTGGCGCTTCCGCTTGCTGTCGACCCACCCAATGCACTGAGGGCAGCCGTCGGGGCAGCCGTCGTTGCGGCGTGCGCCGCGGTTTTGTTCTTTGCGCTTCGCTGGCTGGAGCGCAGCGGCACGCGCGGACGGGTGCATGACATGTCCGAGGACCGGAAGTTCGCCCTGGAGCTGAGGATCCAACTTGCCTTGCTCTTCGCGCTCTCCGGGCTTGCCGTCGCGGGCCACGTGTCCATCATGCTGGCCGGGTTCTCCTTCGGCCTGGTGGTCGCAGCGGTGGGCGAACCCAGGCGACTGGCTCATCAACTCTTCGCAGTCAGCGATGGCTTTCTAGGGCCGGTGTTCTTCGTCTGGCTGGGGGCATCACTGGATCTGCGCACCCTTGCGGGAAGCCCCAGAATGATTCTCCTAGGGATTTGCCTTGGTCTGGGGACTCTGCTGGTCCATGGAAGCCTGCGGCTACTCGGCCAGCCCCTGCCGCTCGCGGTGCTTGCAGCGTCCCAGTTGGGAGTGCCGGTTGCCGCCGCCACTATCGGCTCCCAATTGCATTTACTGGAAGCCGGAGAAGCCTCGGCCATGATCCTCGGAGCCCTCATCAGCATCGCGGCAAGCGCCGCCGCGGGCTCACGGGCCGCCCGCACGTTTAGGCAGCCGGCCCCGGCACCGACGGGCAACCCGTCCGGCCCGACCTTGGCTGAGTAGTTCGCCTAAGCGGCACAACTCCGCTAGTCTCTCAATGCTGTTGGGCCAGGGCCATGAAGCCAAACGCCAGCGCGAGGGGATCACTCTAGCGAAGGCCCGCGGCGCCGGTGGTATGCGCCAACGGGCAATGATCGCCCTCGCACTTGCCAGCCGTCCCAGTCTCCTGTTTGTTTTGCGCGCGCCTGGAACTGCGGTATCAGGCGATCGAATGGGCGGGGACTGGCACCGGCTCGGTATCCCGACGGAGCCGTGCCACTTGGATAAGGATTGCCGGGACTGCGAAGGTAATGATGGCGGCCGCGTACCACTGCAAGGTCGGGACCAGCCCCAGCACGGGGACCAGCTGGCCGGCGATGATGACGGGTATCCCGAACGCCAGGTACGCGACCGTGTAGATGCCCGAAAAGACGCCGGCGCGTTGGTGAGACTGAATGTGCGGGGCTATTAGCCGGAGCTGGCCGCCGAATGACGCGCCGAAGCCGATACCTCCGAGCGCCGCACCGATCCAGACGGCGGGCAGCCACGGCGCGCTGATTCCGAGAAGGACCACGATCGTTCCGAGGAGGGTAAATGATGTTCCAACTAGGGTGCTGCGACGGGCAGGGTGCCGGTTGAAAACGAAGCTTGAAATAGCGGCCGCGAACGGGCCGAGGAACGCCGTGAAGCCAGCTACCAGGCCGCCGTCCAAATTGAACTGAAGACGAAGCATCCCGGGTGATAGCCCGAGGAAGAAGGCAGGGAACATCCAGCCTGCGATATGCACGGGAATGCCTGCGGCAAACTCACCGCGGACATTGCCCGGGAGTCCAAGGCGGGGAGTCAGCGACCGAAGCGCTCCGGGCCGCTTTGCTGCAGTTTCGGCTGTAAAGCTGACGAAGACGATGGCCAGAACCATGACTCCAGCAAGGATGGTGAAAACAAGCGTGTTGGCGTCAGGAGTGAACTGAACCGCGGCGCCGGTCAGCAGAGCGCCGACGCCGAGACCTCCTGCGACCGAGGCGCCGGCCAGGCCTCCGGCGAGCTTCTTGAGGTGGGCGGGTGCCTGCTCAGCGATGGCAGCGCTGAAGACGCTGGTCGCAAATCCCGTGGCGAGACCCTGGAAGGCGCGGGCGACGATCACCCAGGTGATTGTCGGGGCGATGAGGAACACAATCATGGAAGCGAGCTCACCATAAAGGGCGGCAAGCATGACCGGCCGGCGGCCGACATGGTCGGAGAGTGAACCGCCGATCAGGAGCGCCACTAACAGGCCAAGGGCGTAGATCGAGAAGGCGATGCTGAGCGCGCCGGCTGAGAACTGCCACTCCTGCTGGCGAAGCGAGAGCAGGGGCGTCGGGGCTCCGGCGGCGAAGAAAAACGCTGCAAAAACTGTGGCGAGACCGGCAAATGAGACGGTAGGGGAAATTTTGGGGGACAACACGAGCTCCTTAGACAGAGTGGTCTAAACCTTCTTAGTTAGACAGATCTGTCTAACTAAGTCAATACGAATTTAGACAGATCTGTCTGATAAAGTGAGGGCATGACCTCAACCCGGGTTCCCGCAAGGCAACGCCTCCTCGATGCAGCGGACAGGCTGTTCTACGCCGAGGGAGTCCATACTGTCGGGATCGACAGGGTCATCGAGGAAGCCGGCGTTGCCAAAGGCTCGCTCTTCTACAACTTTTCGGGCAAGGACGAACTTGTAGCCGCATATCTCGCGGGCTGGGACCAGCGGCGGCGGGATCGGATTGCCCGGCACCAGCAGGGGCTGGATGACCCGGTCGACAAATTGCTGGCAATCTTTGATGCCTTGCAGGAAGCGGTCCTGACCCCGGGCTACCGGGGTTGCGCGTTCGCTAATGCCAATGCCGAGGCCCTCCCGGGCAGCGTGGAAGCCAGTGCGCTGCGCGCGTTCCGCGACTGGCTCGCCGACGTCATCCTGGCGCAGACCGAAGAAGCAGGCTTTCTATACGCCGCCGATGTGGCGGCCCGTCTCCGGTTGCTCTACGACGGAGCAGTCGCCAACTCACAACTCGACAAGCACCCGGACGCCGTCCGGTTGGCCAGGGAACTCGCACAAATGGTCCTGGACACCTCACCCCGGGCCTGAGGGAAAAGGGCGACCATGGCGCCGGGGCTCCAAAATGCCAGGTCCCCGGGCTGTTAGATTTTCTGGAACTGGTTTTTCGCTGCCCATCGGGCGTCGGGGGAGATGCCTTGAGGTCCACGGCAAGGCCGCCTGGACGGAAAGGTCTGTAAGTTCCTGGACGCGGAGGCTTTGGGAGTGGCCGCCGGTGCCCCAATACGTATTAGCCGGCCCACGAAGGGGTGCGATCGCAAATTCGTGCATACCTTCGTCGAAACGGATGGCCGGGGACCAGCCCATCTCGCCTTTGATCAGCTGCGAGGACGCGGTGATGTGCCGGACGTCGCCCAGCCTGTACTCACCGGTGACGACGGGGTCGGGGCCACCACTGAAGGAACTCAGGGCCGAAGCCACGTCCCCGATGGTCCGGACTTCGTCGGCGCCGACATTGTAGGCACGGAAGCCTGACAGCCGTCCCGCCGCGATGGACTCTGCCGCGGCAATATTCACGGCCGCGACGTCACTGACGTGGATGAAGCTGCGCCGCTGGGCACCGTCTTCGAACACCCGGGGTGCCTCGCCGCGGGCCAGGGCGGACCGGAAAATTGACGCAACCCCGGCGTACGGGGTGTTCCGCGGCATCCGCGGACCGTAAACGTTGTGGTACCTCAGGGCGATGGCAATGCCGCCGGTGCTGCGCGCGCCCAGATGGCGGCGAGGTGCTCCTGGCTCAGTTTGGAAGCCGCGTAGACATTGCGCGGGTCCAGTCGGGCATCCTCGGTGACCATCGCGGGGGCTAGGATGTTGCCGGTGACGGGGTTCCGGGGGTCGAAAATTCCGGCGTTGAGGTCCTCCGGCGTGCGCGGACCGGGGCGGACCATGGATCCCGTATCCGGGTCCGTGTAGGCCCCTTCGCCGTAGGCCACCATCGAGGACGCCAGCACACGACAAGGACCAACGCTGCAGCCATTCCTCGGGGTCCGCCATGGGAGCACCGTATACGTCGATTCTGACGTGGAAAGGGAGGGCTGACTGCAATTCGCCCATCCTCCATCTGGGCATAGTGCGGATTGCCGGGGCGGCAGCGCGGTTGACCCATGGCCGCGCCGCTGTACCCGGGCGTTTCCCAAGCAGTTTCACCTCGTTGCTGTCACAGATCGGGCGCGGGCGGTGTCTTCATGTCGTAGGACCCAGAACCGACCCGCAGGAGGAGTCATGACCACGAGGATCCCGGCAGCAGAGATCACCGGTTTTTACGGCGCACTCATCAAGAAGTTCAGCGCGAAGATGTTCGGCAAAGTCCCGGAATCGCTGGGTGTCATGTGGCATAACCAGCCCGTTCTCAAGGCGTCCATGGGCATGGGGCAGAAACTGCAGAAGTGGAACAGCTGCGATGAGTCGCTGAAATCCTACGCCCACATGGCCGTGGCATCGCTGATCGGGTGTACGTGGTGCCTGGACTTCAACTACTTCATGGCGCACAACCACGGCCTGGACCTGGACAAGGCTCAGCAGATCCCGTGCTGGCGCGACTCCGGGGTCTTCACGCCCCTGGAGCGGGACGTCCTGGAATATGCCGAGGCCATGAGCACGACTCCCGTAACCGTCACGGACGAACTTGCTGCCCGACTGCTCGAGCAGCTCGGCGCAGCGGCCCTGGTAGAGCTGACCAGCGTCATCGGCTACGCCAACCTCACAACCCGCAGCAACGTCGCGCTGGGCATCGAGTCCGAGGGATTCGCGGATGCCTGCGGCCTGAAGCCGCTCGCGGTACCAAGCGGGCGCGGAGTAGCCTGACCGATATGGGCAGCTCCGGGACCACCGACAGATTGGACCTTTTCGTCGCCCACCGAAGCCTTCTCTTCACTGTCGCTTACGAGATTATTGGCTCCGCCGCGGATGCTGAGGACGTGGTGCAGGAGGCCTGGCTGCGGTGGTCTGGCCTTGGCGCCGGGGCCCGTGCGGAGGTGCGTGACCCGCGGGCCTATTTCGTCCGTATCGTCTCCCGCCAGGCGCTCAACCGCCTCCGCGCGTTGTCACGACGGCGGGAGGATTACGTCGGGGAATGGCTACCTGAGCCTCTGCTCACTGTGCCGGATGTCGCCGAGGATGTGGAACTGGCCGAAAGCGTTTCGATCGCCATGCTCACGGTTCTCGAATCGCTCACGCCTGTGGAGCGGGCGGTCTTCGTACTGCGGGAGGTTTTCGACGTGCCCTACGAGGAGATTGCCGAGGCCGTGGGCAAGTCAGCGGCCGCCGTGCGCCAGATCGTCAGCCGTGCGCGCTCTCATGTGGCCGCGCGGCGCCCCCGCATGCGCGTGGACCGCAGCGAGCAGCAGGCAGTCGTCGAACGGTTCCTGGCGGCGGTCACCACCGGGGATGTGCAGGGCTTGATGGACGTGCTGGCGCCTGATGTCGTACTCATCGCCGACGGCGGCGGCGTCGCCCAGGCGGTTCGGGTGCCGGTGTACGGCGCGAAGAAGGTGACAAATCTGCTGCGGTCCTTCCCGCAGGCCGCGCTCAACCCGAAAATCGCTCTGCTCTGGCTCAACGGCGGCCTCGGCATCCGGATCGACGACGAAGCAGGCGGTCCGTCACTCATCAGCCTGGTGGTGGAGGACGGCAGGATCGCACGGATCTTCGCCATGCGGAACCCGGACAAGCTCGGCCACTTGGAGGAGGAGACCCGGCTGGCGCGCTAGCCGCTCAGACCCTCTATAGCGATCGCGGCGCCAGTCGTAAGGCGGTCCAGGGCATCACGGTGGCATGCAGCCCAGTGTTCACAAGGGCTGGAATGCAGTTCGAGTCCCACCTCGGGCACGCATAACCCCTCGTCAGAGGGGTTTTTGCCTTAATGTGTGGACATTGACCTTCCGAGGGGACCTCTGACACTGGCCGCGGACTCTGTGTGGCGCCGCGGTGGCCTGTTCGGTTGTGTGGGTGGCGGGGTCAGGGGCCTTGGCCGGTGGGCCCTCCGCCTGCTCCGTATTGGGGCTATGCGTTCCTCTCTCGGTTCCTTGATGTTGTCCGTGGGCGGCCAACACTTATTCATGGTTCTGGATTCTGTGCGCAGCATGATTTCTTCAGGATCTTATTGGGCGGACTGTTCTTGCGGTCTAGGGGAGCGGCGTCAGCCAGTTTGTCCGGCCAAAGGGGTGTGGACAGTGTCCGCACTTAAGTCTGCTTTTTGTTGCCACTCATGCGTGCTTCGCTCCTAGGTTCTCGTGCCATATGAGTTCGTACGAGATTTACCCTGCCCCTAGTCGCCGAACGACCAGATGACCACCCGTGCCAACTGCGGTTTACTGGCAATATATGCGGTGTTATCGGCGTTTGGGCAGCGAATTCCCGGTGACAGTTGATGTCTCTCCCATCGCCCAAGCCTTCTGAACAGAGGGTCGCCGGCCGGGGCCTGGCTTCTAGGAAAATCGCCAGCCGAGCTCGCACTCAGGAAGGATCAGCTCCGTCGCCACCTTAAGGGACATGCCATCAACGTGACACAGCATGCGAAGCCCGTAGCCGTAATTCCCTCAGAAGAGCGGCCAGGGCACCGCCGACATCTCACCGCTTGGAGCCGGAAACCGCCCTGCCAAGCGCAACCGGGCGCAGCGCGTGGCGAGCGAGGCGATTTCTTCGGCGCTGAGCAAGTTCGCCAGGTTTCGGCCCAGTTCAGCGTGCAGTCCTTCAGTGACTCGTTCGATGCCGTCGCGTTCCTCGGCGGTCAGAGCGTCTCCCAGCCATCCCCACAGCACCGTGCGCAGCTTGTGGTCACGGTGGAAGGTGAGCCCATGGTCCACGCCGTGCCGGTGTCCATCCGTCATGGCAAGAATGTGGTCGCCTTTGCGGTCGGCGTTGTTCACGACGGCGTCGAACACCGCCATGCGCCTGAGCGCCTGAGAGTCCTCGTGGACGAGGGCGACCATCCGTCCGTACTCATCCTGACCCTCAAGGACTTGTTTCCACCCGGTCTCCGGTACGTCGTCCGCCGCAAGGAGGTCCACTGCGTTCTGGTCGGGGTCTGACTCCTGCCACAGCTGCACCATTCCTTTACCTAATGGACCGTCTCGCAGCCATGTGCGTGGCACCACGTTCCAGCCGAGGACCTCAGAAACCAGGTAGGCGGCGACCTCCCGGTGGGCAAGGAAGCCGTCGGGAAAATCCCACAGCGGTTTCTCCCCGGCTATGGGCTTGTAGACAACCGTCGTGTCGCCGATGTTGCCCACGAAGGTAGCGTTCGACGCCGTCGTGATGCGCCCGGTGAGGATCAGCTCGTCAGCCAGCAGGTCGGGTGCCGGCATCAGGCCTCGGGAAGGGTGCAGATGTGCCTGTCGGCGTCTACGGGATAACCGCAGAGCGGGCATGCGGGACGCCCGGCGCCCACCACCTCTCGGGTCCGCTTGGCGAATGCCCGGGCGGTGCCAACTGGCATCCGCACCAGCAACATTTCGGGCACGTCAGCGCCGTTCTCAGCCAGCGATTCGACCTCATCAGCATCGACTTCGGTGATCGGGTATGCCTCTATGACCACCTGCGCTGTCGTCGGGTCCCAACCTAAGGTCATGGCTCCGGTGCGAAACTGTTCCTGGACTGCCTCGAGCGGGTCATTGTCGACGAGTTCGATGGGAGTGCTCATGGGAACGCTGAAGGGGTTGCCTTCGAGGGAAATTAGCTGATCGAGGATTTCGTCAATCTTCTCGGCGAGCTGGGCTGACTGCTGCTTCTCCAGTGCGATGCTCACAATTTGCTTACCCGTGCTTACCTGCAGGTAGAACGTGCGCGCCCCCGGAACGCCGATGGTGCCGATGACGACCCGGTCAGGCCAGGCAAACTCGTGAACAAGTGTAGGCATGTCAGTATTTTAGGCACATGAGGTCTACTGCGCCTTTTGCCCTGCGCCGCCGCCGACTTGCGCATCGCCGGTGTTGATGCCGTTCGACAGCCACGACAGATCACCCGCGTCGGTGTTCGTCGCATAGACGGTCGGCCGAACAGCACCATAGTGGACGATCGATACGGAGGCAGGGCCCACGTTTATACGCTGGAACAGGTCAAGGTGCATGCCGAGGGCGTCGGCGATGATTGACTTGATGATGTCACCGTGACTCACCGCCACCCACACGGCCCCTGGCCCGTGCTCGGCTTCGAAGGCTGCATCGTGGCGTCGAATCGCTGCCACCGACCGGGCCTGCATCGCGGCCATGGATTCACCTCCAGGAAAGACGACGGCGGACGGTTGCGACTGCACAACCGGCCACAAATCCTCGGTCGCTAGATCACTGAGCGTGCGGCCCTGCCACTGGCCGTAATCGCACTCGGTGAGATCGGGATCGGCCGGCGCAGAAGGATTGCCAGCCTGGCGATCGAGGATGAGCCGGGCGGTCTGCTGACAACGCTCAAGAGGGCTCGACACCACCCCGACTACGGGCACGGCCGCGAGCCGGTCTCCGGTCAGAGCCGCCTGGTCGCGCCCGATCTGATCCAGGCTGACGCCGACTGCCCGACCTGCCAGCAGCCCAGTGGCGTTAGCTGTGGTGCGGCCGTGCCGCACGAGAATAACTGTCGCCATCCCCCCAGCCTAACCACCCGGTCGATGGCGGTGTGAACCGTACCGGGTCGCGCGTCGAACAGGCAGATAAAGCACTGGCGGAACCCTTCAAGCACGCCGACGCGCCCAAAGCGCCCAGGCTGACTCGGCAAGCATGGACCAGCTCATGGACGACGCAGCCAAACACTTTTGGTCAAGCCCCGGGCTTTGTGCAGACGTCTTTAATTGGAAATTGAGAGCAGTACCGGGGCGGGATGGCACGCGTGGAGCTGCTGGTATCCGTCTGGCGGGATATGGCCAATCTCGCCGTGGAGACGTGGGGAGAATAGAGTGTGGACAGTGACCGCACTTTGGGTCACGGATTGGGCTGTACCGGTGCCGGACTGGCCCGGATTCCTTATGTTTCCGGGGGAGCGCACTGTTTGCAGGGGTTGGAATGCAGATGTAACTTTCTTCCGGGCTGTCGTGGTTTGGTTGATCCGTCATACGTGGCCAACTCGGCCGCGCGGCCCATATATATATATGCATCTCTGAGTCTGATCTTCGAAGGTCCATGAGCCGGCTGGCGTGGATGACCGGAAACGGACGGTGGATCAGCGCGGGTTTATGGGAAAACGGAGTAAGTTCCGCAAGGCGAGAGTTGAAATATATTGACCCGAGACAGGGGCCACCCTATCGGTGGCACAGGAGGAAGCGTCTCGTTGTCATGTGTCGCTAGCCGCCCTCGATTTCGGTGTCGTTGCGCAGTCTTACGTGACACATTTGCGGGTGATGGGGATGAGCTCCTCTTCATACGTGAAAGCAGGAGGACCGCCGACATGGGCCCACACGACGCGCTACCCAAGGACCGAATCGGTGGTGTCAGGTTGCGATCTGAGAGGTTCCCAAGACAAATGTCAGAAAAGAAGAATCTGGACTCAACTCTTGCGGCCTTCGGCCGCGGGCCTGACGTCAGTTGGGGTGTAGTTCAAGCTGTTGTCCGGTCCGCTGCAAGGGACACAAGTCGCGCACGAGGCGGGTTGCAGGACCTGCTCAATGAAACATCAACGGTCCTTGAAAGTCTCACCGTCTTGTGTCTTGCTGCCTTGTCTCCCAAGCGGCTGTTGGTATTACTGTCGCCAAGCAGTGCTGCGACACAGTCAAAGTTGGACATGACCTAGCGATGCGTCGAACGCGCGTCTGACGAGTGCTGGGGATGTTGACTATTGCCGGACACCCTCGGGCGTCCGATGAGGGTGGATGTGTACTTGGGAAAGATAACGGGAAAGGTGGCCGTGCTGGCGTCGTCGGGATGGTCTTTGTAGTTCCGGCCTACGCAGAGGATCTTCCCGGCCCGTGGTGACGCCGCGCGCAGGGTGACTTCGGACAGGGGAACCGGTGATTCGGTCAGGCGGGCGGCACTGACAAGGACGCTTGCGGATGTTTCCGGTCCGACGTCGGTGAGCCCGGCCAACGGGATGATGTGGTCGCCGTGAACTTCGCCGATGAAGTTCTGTCCCTTGTATTGGTAGTTTGCGTAGGCCATTCGTGTTCTCTTCCTGGTCGGGGTTTCTAATTTACGGCAGCGTGGTTGTGCGCAGGGGCTCGTTCGTTTGCCTTGGGCGCCCACGCAGGCCGGGGGCGAGGGCGTTAGAGCGCCGGCTGCACGCCGAATGCTACGGCGAGTTTCATGATCTTTTCGGCGCGGCCCAGGCGGGGCAGGTCGGAGCCGTCGCGGATGACGCGGCCGTTGGCTTCGAAGTCGGCCATGAAGTCCGTGGCCCACGCGACGTCGGACGGCGTGGGGCTGATGACCTCGTTGATGACGTTGGTCTGGTCGATGGCCAGGCACAGCTTGCCGGTCATGCCCATCATCACGGTGATGCCGGTCTGCTCGCGCAGGATGGGGTGGTTGGTTCCCACCTTCCCACC